>JBBRHC010000222.1:0-6567 GCA_038223295.1 Opitutales bacterium | reverse complement strand
ACATCCCGGGCCCCTTCCTTTGATTCACCTGCAACACTCCTGCTGTTCGTGGCAGTTTTCAGCGTGTTGCATAGATCAAGTGAATCCGCGGCCGATAGCGGACAATGGGGGCTTAGGCCGCCGAGACGACTAGACGCCAGGGGCGTTGGAGCAGCACGGATACGAAAAGGGCGGAAGAACTTATTAGCCATCTAGCCGACGTGGTGGATCTCCCGCCCTACGATCTGTCGGATCGCCTGCTGCTGAGCAGGACCCTAGCAATTACTTCGCTCCACTTCGCGGCATCAGTGAGGCGCTTGTGCGAGTCGCATTTGGCGCTAGGCGCAGCGACAGCACTTCGGAGCCAGTTCGAGGCCGTCGTGCGTGGCGTCTGGGCGTTTTACCGTGCAAGCGATGGTCAGGTTGGCGTCGCGCACACCGCGATCAAAGGCGGCGCGAGCTTCCTCGGTGGCGGCGGCGAGGGCGGCGCCGGATTCGGCGGCGGCGGCATGCAGGGCGGCGACGGCGAGCGCGGTTTCGCGGCGGAGGGCGTCGCTGGCTTGTTCGCCAAAGGCGTCGGCGACGCGCGGCAGGTGGGCGATGGCGGCGTCGAGCGCGGCGGAATGTTTCGCGGCGAGGGCTTCGAGTCGGGCGAGATCGGCGGTGGCGTGGGCGAGCTTGTCGAGGGCGGCGGTCAGCTTGGCGGTCTCGGCGGCGCGCAGGGTATCGAGCTCGTGCCGGAGGGCGGCGTTTTCCTCGGACGCGGTGGCGGAGAGCTGATGCTGGAGGGTCGAGAGCCGGGCCTGGAGTTCTGCAGGGAGCTGCTCGGCGGCCCGGAGCTGGCGGGCGGAGTTTTCCGCGACGGCCGGCAGGTTGGCGACGGCGATGCTGATCTGCTCGGCCGAGGCGCCGACGGTGCGGGCGAGGGCCTCGATCTGGTTGGCCCGATCCTGGAGCGCCTCTTCCTGGCGGCGCGCGTGGTTGACCACGAAGGGATAGAGCCCGGCGATGGCGCCCAGACCGACGAGGGCGGAGATGCAGGCCAGGGGCGCGACGCCGAGCGGGGCCTCGGCCTGCCAGCCGACCAGGGCGGCGGCTCCGACCAGCAGGACGTCGGTGACGATGAAGGGGACGGGATCGAGCCGGGGGGCTGCGGAGGGAAGATCTTTCATGGGTGGATGAAGGGCGGCCTGAGACGCGCGGATATGCGAGCGGCGCGGGGGCGGGAACAAGGGCGAAACGCCTCCGCGCGGACAAACGATTTGCGTGGGCGGCGCAAGGGCGCAACCTTGCATTCATGGCGGATGAATCCGGGCATTTCATGCGGGTGGAGCGGGAGGGCGGCGATGGTCGCTCCCGGCACTACGTGGTCCATGTGCGCGATCCGAAATTCACCGTTGAAATCACACCCGACACCGACGCGGCGGACAAGGTGGGCGCCGGGGCGTTGAAACGCGTTTGCCTGCCGAATTCCTGGGAAGGCAACTACGGTCAATACGCGCCGTTGATGAAGGCGGCGTTGGAGTTTTTTCGCCAATCCATGCTCGCCGAGCCCGCCCCGAAACCGGAGACTCGGCGGCTGAAATTCTGAGGCGCGACGCGCCGACCACGGGAAAAATCGGGTGGAACTGCGGGGGCGCATCCGCTTTCCTTTACGTTTACGGCACCTCGTGCTCCCGCCGATTTGCCGTTTGCCAAGACCCTCCCGCACCCTACCGTCCTCCGCTCCATGTTGTCGTTTATCTTCAAGCGTTTTGCCGGCCGCCACTACCGCAAGTTTCTTGAGCGCGCCAGACCCATAGTCGTCAAAATCAACGAGCTCGATGCGTCCTACAAGGCGCTGACCGACGAGCAACTGCGGGCCAAAACCGTCGAGTTCAAGGCCCGCATCGCCGCCGCCGCCGACAAACACGCCGCGCTCGACGCCCTCCTGCCCGAGGCCTTTGCGGCGGTGAAAAACGCCGCCCGCCGTCTCGTGGGCATCAAAGGCAGCGTGTGCGGCCAGGAGCTGGAGTGGAACATGGTCCACTTCGACGTTCAGCTCATCGGCGGCATGGCTTTGCACCAGGGACGCATCGCCGAGATGGCCACGGGCGAGGGCAAGACCCTCGTCGCCACCACCGCGATGTATTTGAACGCCCTCGCCGGCCGCAACGCGCAGCTCGTGACCGTCAACGACTACCTCGCGCGCCGCGACTCCGAGTGGATGGGCTACCTTTACCGCTTCCTCGGCCTTACGGTCGGCTGCATCCAACAACAAATGCCGCCCGACGTGCGCCGCCACATGTATGGCTGCGACATCACCTACGGCACCGCCTCGGAATTCGGCTTCGACTACCTGCGCGACAACGGCATGGCCACGCGCAAGGACGACCAGGTGCAACGCGATCACTGGTTCTGCATCGTGGACGAGATCGATTCCATCCTCGTGGACGAGGCGCGCACGCCGCTTATCATTTCCGGCCCCGCGCCCATCGAGCGCGAGCAGCCCTACACTCGCCTCCAGCCCCAGGTCGGGCGTCTCGTGCAGGAGCAGAACCGCCTGTGCAACCGCTTCATCTCCGAGGCGCAGACCACGCTGAAAAAGCCCGACGCCTCCGGCGACGACCGCCAGCAGGCCGCGGTGCGCATGCTTCAGGTGAAAATCGGCCATCCGCAAAACAAACTTCTGCGCGGTCTCATGGAGGCGCCCGAGTGGCGCAAGTTACTCGACAAGACCGAGGTCGAATACAACTCCGACTTCCAAAAGAAGGAACTCTACGCGTTGAAGGAAGAGTTGCTCTACTCCATTGACGAGCGCCAGCACCAGGCCGATCTAAGCGAAAAAGGCCGCTTGATGCTGCGCCCCGACAACCCCGACGCCTTCACCTTGCCCGATCTGGCGACCGCCTTTAGCGATCTCGAGCGCGTGGGCGGCCTCACCCCCGAGCAAAAGGAGGCGCAGCGCGCCGCCATGCAGGAGCAGTTTTCCGTCATCTCCGAGGAGATACACGCCATCTCGCAGCTCCTGCGCGCCTACTCGCTCTACGAGCGCGACGTGCAATACGTCGTGGCCGAGGGCAAGGTGATGATCGTCGATGAAAACACCGGTCGCGTGATGCCCGGCCGCCGCTGGTCGGATGGGCTGCACCAGGCGGTCGAGGCCAAGGAAAACGTGACCATCGAGCGCGAGACCCGCACCTACGCGACCGTCACGATCCAGAACTATTTTCGCATGTATGAGAAGCTCGCGGGCATGACCGGCACGGCCGAGACGGAGGCCACCGAGTTCCACGACATTTATAAACTTACGGTGCAGGTCGTGCCGACCAACCAGCCCTGCATCCGCATCGACAAGAACGACTCCATTTTCAAGACCCGCCGCGACAAGTACAACGCCGTCCTCAAAGACATCGAGATCGCCAACAAAAAGGGCCAGCCGGTCCTCGTCGGCACCGTATCGGTCGAGCAGTCCGAGGTGCTCTCGCGCATGCTCAAGCGCAGCGGCATCGTGCACACGGTCCTCAACGCCAAGATGCACCAGCAGGAGGCCGAGATCGTGGCCCGCGCCGGGCAGCGCGCCGCCGTGACGATCGCGACCAACATGGCCGGTCGCGGCACCGACATCAAACTCGGCGAGGGCGTGCGCGACCTCGGCGGCCTCTTCGTGATCGGCACCGAACGTCACCAAAGTCGCCGCGTGGACCGCCAGTTGCGCGGCCGCTGCTCACGCCAGGGCGACCCGGGCATGACCAAGTTTTTCCTTTCGCTGGAGGACGAGCTTATGCGGCTTTTCCTCCAGGGAAATCTGGCCTCGCGCATGATGGAGGGCTCGATGAAGGAGGGCGAGGAGCTGGAGCATCCGTGGCTGAATCGCTCGATCGAGAGCGCGCAGAAAAAAGTGGAGCAGCAGAACTTTTCCCAGCGCAAACGCCTGTTGCAATACGACGACGTGCTCAACCAGCAGCGCGAGGTGATCTACGGCATCCGCAACGCGGCGATCCACTCGGACCGGCCGAAGGATTTGATCTTCGAGCAGGTCGTCGAGGAGGTGGAATTCCGCCTCGAGACGGCCGGCTACGCGGGCGGCCCCGCGGCGGTGACGACCGCGGCGGCGGAGGGTTTTGTGGGTTGGGCGAACACGCACTTCCCGGTGGGGTTGAAGATCGAGGACGTGACCGGCAAGACGCTCGCGGCGGTCTCGCAGCTCGTGGTCGGCAAGATCCGCGAATCCTACGGGGTGAAGGAATCGGTGGAGATCCCCGAGGCGCTGGGCTCCATCGAGCGCTACGTCGTGATCAACGCCATCGACCACCACTGGCAGGAGCACCTCACCGAGATGGAGAGCCTGCGGCAATCGGTCGGCCTGCGCAGCTACGGGCAGAAAGACCCGCTGGTGGAGTACAAGAGCGAGGCCTACAAATACTTTGAGGAGTTGATGCAGAACGTGCGCCTGCAGATTTGCACCGGGCTTTTCCGCAGCGCGTCGAACGTGCAGGTGTTTGAAAACATGCTTGCGCTGCTCGCCAAGAACGCCCGCGCGCAGGGCCCGGGCGGCACCCAGCCGCTGATGGCCATCGGCGCGGGCGCGGCCCAGCGTGCCTTGGCGGCTGCTCCCGCCCCGGTGCCGGTGGCCCCGGTGGTGAAGGCGGACGCGCCGCGCGTGACCGCGCAGGTGCGCACGACCATCACCACCAGCGGTCGGAGCTCGGGCGCGACTATCGCGCCCAAGGCGCCAGCTCCGGTACAGGCGCCGGTGACGGATGCGACGCCCGACGAGACGAAGTAGCCCGCGATGGCGGGCGCGCGCTAGGCGCGGCCTGACGTCATGGGATGGTGTTGATTCGTCACGCCACGACGGATGCGTCTAAGCCCAAATCCGGCGATCAAGACGGGAGAAAATCCTGGGTACGGTTGATTAGTTGGATTTACCGCCGTTTTCCCGTCGGATGAGGTTCTCACCCCCAGGGTGGGTCTCACGCTCTCGGCAGCTTGTTCGCCATGCGGGCGCTTGGCGGTCACGCGGCGAATACGAAAGGTCTCGTGAGTCCCGTTGACTTTATTACAAATTATTAATTTATATAATCCATGAAAGATAACCGTTCGAGTGTCCGGCGGCGATCTTTGACCCGGATCGCGCGCGCGCTCGCCCGGATTGCTTTAGGATCAGGTGTCTCGGCTCCCCTCGCGGCGCAATTCGTGTGGGATGGTGGAGCCGGCAACGGCAACTGGTCGGATGCCGTAAACTGGTCCACCGACATCGCCCCTCCAGCCACCGCCGGCATCATCCAGCTCGCGGGCTCCGTCCAGACCACCGTCAACCTCCAGGCCAACCGCTCCATCGCCAGCCTCAGCTTCAACCCCGGCGCCTCCCCGTTCATCCTCCAGAACAACACGCTCACCCTCACCGGTGCCGGCCCCACCCTCCTCGCCAACAACTCCACCTCCCTCCAAACCGTCGCGAGTGACCTGCAGCTAGTCGCCTCCCGTACCTTCTCCGCCACCAGCGGCGATTTGCTCTATACCGGCGGCACAGCCCTCTCCAATTCCGGCACCAACCGCACCCTGACCTACACCGGCGCGGCCAACCACACCGTCACCGGCGTCATCGCCAACGGCGGCGCCAGTGCCGCCGGCGGCATCACCAAGACCGGCGCCGGCACCCTCACCCTCACCGGTGCCAACACCTTTGGCGGACAGGCTTACGTATCCGGCGGGACACTACGCGCCACCCAGGCCGCCGCCCTCGGATCCGGCACCGTCCGCGTAGACACCGCCACCCTCTCCCTCGCCGGCGACTCCAACCTTAATTTCGGCCGCAACACCACCCTCGGCGGCACCGCCACCATCCAGGTTGATCGCCTAACCGCCGGCGCGGGCGTCACCCACACCCTCGGCACCCTCACCACCGGCAGCCGCACCCTCAACGTCACCAGAGGCCCCAACACCACCTCCGGCACCGCCGGGCTAACCTTCGGCCAGACCAACGTCACCGGCACCTTCTCACCCAACGCCGCCGCAAACACCCTCCTCACCCTCGGCCCCCTCAACGCCACCGCCGCGCGCACCATCAACAAAAACGGCGCGGGCACCGTCCTGTTCAATGGCTCCTCCATCGCTTGGATCACCGGCAGCTCCCTCTTCGTGAACAACGGCGTCGCCCGCCTCGGCGCCTCCAACGTCTTCGGCGCCACCGGCCTCACCAACGTCACCGTCCGCTCCGACGTCGCCGGCACCACCGCCACCCTCGACCTCAACAACTTTAACCCGAACTCCGAAGTGGAATCGGGTGTGGTCATAGGGAAGGACATTCAGGCAAGTCAGTTGGGATGGAAAACGACCAAGAACAAACCGCCCACAAAACCGCCGACGCGGCGTTCATGCCTTTATTCGGCGGAATGAAGGTCCTGATGAGTGAAACGCCGAAGGCGGTGACACTCTTCGGAGGCCTGCTCAGCTTCGTCGCTTTCTTGGAGCAGATCGGCTTCGGCGTGCGGGTGGCCAAGGCGATGCCGTTTCCCGCCGCTACCTCAAATAACGCGATCCCGCTGGCGCATACGTTGACCGCGTTTTTGCTCGCGGTGGTGACCGGGGCCAGCCGTTTCGCGC
>JBBRHC010000221.1:0-6599 GCA_038223295.1 Opitutales bacterium | reverse complement strand
CCCGAGCTCGACGCCCTCGCCGCCTACGTCGCCTCCCTCACCCCCGCCACCACCCCGCGCAGCCCCGCCCGCAACCCCGACGGCACGCTCACCGCCGCCGCCCTCAACGGTCGCACGATCTTCAACGCCCAGTCCTGCACCACCTGCCACGCCGGCCCCGGCCTCACCGACAGCGTCCCCGGCCCCGTATCCACAAGAACCCTACACGACGCCGGCACCCTCTCCGCCCTCTCCGGCCTCCGCCTCGGCGGCCCGCTCGAAGGCATAGACACCCCCACCCTCCACGGCCTCCACGCCGCCCGCAGCTTCCTCCACCACGGCCAGGCCGACACCCTCGCCTCCGTCTTCTCCTACGCCGGCGGCACCCTCCGTCTCGCGGCCAACGCCGAGCGCATCACCCCCGCCTCCGTCGGCTTCGCCACCGACGATCCCGCCGAGGGCGGCGGCGGCTCCCTGCGCGGCGCCTTGGGCGGCACCATCGCCCAGATCGCCAACGGCTCCCCCACCCCCGGCGTGCGCTTCACCGCCCTTGATGGCGGCCCCGTCGGCGGCCCGGCCCGCGTCGCCCTCCGCTACGTCAAACAATACTCCGGCGGCACCGCCCTCCTCCTCATCAACGGCGTCCAGCAAACCGTCAACGTCGCCCGCCAATACCCCGACAACTCCTTCCAAATCAGCGGCTGGCTCTGGCTCACCGTGGATACCACCCTGCTCCCCGGCCCCACCAACACCATCGAGATACTGCGCGGCAACGGCGACCTCACCGTCAACGCCCTGCTTGTCGCCAACGCCGACGACCTCGCCGCCGCCCACCCGCACCGCCGCGTCCTCGCGCTCTCCACCCCTAACCGCGACGACCTCCTCACCTACCTGCGTTCGCTCGACTCCCGCGACGACACCGGCGTAGCGCTCGCCTCGCCTCCGCCCGCCGCCGCGACCGCTCCGACCGTGCTCACGCCGCCCGCCGCCCAACTCCTCGCCGTCGGCAACCCCCTCTCTCTCTTCGTCGCCACCGCCGGCACCGGCCCCTTCACCTACCAATGGTTCCGCGGCCTCGCCCCCGTCGGCACCAACTCCCCTGTCCTAGAAATCCCCTCCATTACCCTCGCCGACACCGGCAGCTACACCGTTCAGATCACCAACTCCGTCAGCCAGGTCACCTCCGCCCCCGCCGCAGTCACCATCAACGCCGCCCTCGCCCTCACCACCGCCGAGATTCACCGCCCCACTGTCGGCCGCCCCTACGCCTTCGACCTCGCCGCCACCGGCGGCGTCTCCGCCCGCACCTGGACCCTCGCCACCGGCATGCTCCCCGCCGGCCTCGAACTCACGCCCGCCGGCCGTATCCAAGGCACACCTACTGCGCCCGCCCGCGCCACCCTCACCTTCCGTGTCGCCGACGCCTCCGGCCAGGCCACCCGAGCCCTCGCCCTCGACGTCCGCCCCGTCGGCGGCTTCGCCACCGACCCCGACCTCATCCTCCACTACACCTTCGACGAAGGCTCCGGCACCCGTGTCTGGGACGCCGCCCCCCAGGGCAACAACCACGCCACCGACCTCCCCGCCGCTCCCACCCAATGGGTCGCCACCGGCCGCTTCGGCGGTGCCTACGGCTCGTCCAACCTTGCCACCGGCCTCGCGCCCTTCTTCCCCGCCAACCAGGCCGACCTCAACTTCAACTCCCGCGCCGACGCCTTCACGATCTCCGTCTGGGTGCGCACCACCACGACCAACGGCTTTCGCACCCTCATCAGCAAAAACGGTTTCGCCGACGAAAACTGGAACGTCCAATACCGCCTCTGGACGGTGAACCCCGCCACCAGCCTCCAAGGCGTCTCCGGCAACGGCTGGAGCGGCAACCTCGCCACCGCCCCCGCCGCCCCGATCAACAACGGCCAATGGCAGCACGTCGCCCTGGTCAACTTCTACGACACCGCCGCCGCCACCTGGCGCACCCGCGTTTACTACAATGGCGGCGCGACCTTCACCCAATGGAACAACGGCAACGGCGGCCTCGTAAACCAGCTCATGCGCGTCGGTGACACCACCAACGGCTTCAACGGCTGGAACGGCCAGCTCGACGACCTCCGCATCTACCGCCGCGCCCTCACCCCCGCCGAGATCACCGCCCTCCACACTCCACCCGCCGCCGCGCCCACTTATGACACCTGGCTAGCCGCCCTCCCCACGCCCATCGTCGCCTCGGCCGACCGCGCCCCCACCGCCGACCCCGACGCCGACGGCGTCGCCAACCTCCTCGAATACGCCCTCGCCATGGATCCCATGTCCGTTGGTGGCACAGGCACTCCTGCCTGTGTTCTGGATAACGTCACCCAACGCCTCCAGTTCACCTACACCCGCCACCGTCTCGACCTGGTCTACACCGTCGAAGCCAGCTCCGACCTCGTCACTTGGACGTCCCTCGCCACCAACTCCGGCCCCCTCGGCGCCGAGACCACCGTGACCGACACAATCTCACTCACCGAGTCCCCCCGCCGCTTCCTTCGCCTCCGCGCTTCCGAAAGGTAAATCTTCGCCCCATGACTCAATGCCTCGCTACCTCGGCACGGACTGTAACATTTTTCTCTCACTGCCGTAATGGAGGTTAACATGCACTCCTCCGCTCCCCGCCCCGCCCCCGCCTGCTCCCGCCCGTCGCCCCGCAGTCTCGCCACCGTCGCCTGGCGACTCCTCGCCGCCTTCTCGTTCGCCTCGCTCGCGCCCTTCGCCGCCGCCGACCCCTTGCAACCGCTCGGCGACGAGTTCGACAACGCCGCCACGTTCTCGCGCTACCAGGAACACGGCGCGCTCGAGGGCTGGGGCGCGAGTCACGTCGAGTTGGCCAACATCAACACCACCTCGCCCGGCCACTTCCGCGTCGTGCCCACCACCACCGGTTGGTATGAGCACCTGCGCGGCACCCACTTCTCCAAAAACATCACCGGCGACTTCGTCGTCACCGCCCGCGTCTTCGTTTACAGCCGCCAAAACCCCGCCGGCCCGCTCGCCCCGTCCGTCCGGCTCTTCTCCCTCGGCGGCATTCTGGTGCGCGAGCCGCGCGCCATCACCCGCGCCGCGCCCGTGCCCTACACCACCGCCCCGGTCTGGCCCCCGCAAGCCTTCGGCAGCGATTGGACCCCCGGCGACGAAACCTGGGCCAACACCTCCGAGCTCATCGGCAAGGGCGAGAACTTCCTCTTCCTCTCCCTCGGCACCGCCGGCAACTCCGGCACCCGCCAGTTCGAGATCAAGACCACCCGCCGCAGCCGCTCCGAGCTCTACTTCTCCTCCAACGGCATCAACGGCTCCCGCGAGGCCTGGCTCCAAATGGTCCGCGTGGGCAACACCATCGTCTGCCTCCGCCGCCACAGCGCCGCCGGCCCCTGGATCGTCGAAAATCGTTACCCCAACCCCGACCACGCCTTCCCCCAGTTCGGCCCCACCCTCCAGGTCGGAATCACCGCCTACACCGATTATAACAGCATCGTCGCCTACGAGGCAGGCGGCCCCCAGACCCAGTTCCACGCCAACTATATCACCGTCCCGGGCGCGCCGGATCTCATCCTCGACGTGGATTACCTGCGCATCCAGCGCCCCGCCCCCGCCCTCACCGAGGCCGTGCTCCAGGCGATGGCCACCAGTTACAACCCCGCGACCAACCTCACCGCCAATCCGCCCGTCGCCCTCACCGCCTCCCCCGTCGCCTCCCCCTTCCTCGGCGACAACGCGAACGTCGCCCTCGGCGGCGTCGCCTTCAGTGTCGCCACGCTCCAGGTCGGCGAGCGCGACGCCAGCGCCGTGCTCACCGTCACCCGGACGGGTAACAACACCGCCCTCCCGCTCAGCCTCCAGTTCACCACCGGCAACGCCACCGCCACCGCCGGTTTCGACTTCACCGCCACCTCCGGCTCGCTCGTGTGGGCGCCCGGCGATCCTATTTCAAAAACCATCACCGTGCCCCTCCTGGGCGACGTTGCCGTCGAGGGCGCGGAGCAGTTCACCGTCGTCTTGAGCGGTCTCACTGGTCCCGCCACCTTCCCCGCCTCCGCGCCCACGATCGCCGCCACCGTCACCCTCGAGGACTCGCCTTTCGACCAGTGGCGCGCCGCCCGTTTCGGCGCGGCCGCCAACGAACCCGAGGCCCAGTCCCTCGCCGACCCCGACGGCGACAGCTTGTCCAATCTCCTCGAATACGCCCTCGACCGCGACCCCGCCCTGCCCGAGTCCGCACCCGTCACCACCCCTACCTTCGCCGACGGACAGCTCACCCTCGCCTTCAACCGCCGCCTCGCCGCCACCGACCTCACCTACGAGATCCAGTCCAGCGCCGCGCTCGAAAGCTGGAGCACCGTGGCCGCCAAAACCGGCCCCGCCGCCTGGTCCACCACCCCCGGCACCACCGTGGCCGACCCCGGCACCGGTGCGGTCACCGCCACCAGCCCCGGCCCGTTCCTGCGCCTGCGTATCAGCCGTTAACCCAGATTCGGCGGTTGAAACCGCGGGCGGCTTGAACCGCGATTTTTAGGTAAAGACAATTTCGCGTCAACGAAAGGTGGGCGATTATCCTACGCTTTCAACCGCTTGGGCGAAGCCTTCACCCCGTGAGCTTCAAATCATTGAGCCGGCAATGAAGCCACTTCATCTCCTTCAAAATGCGCGCGTTGGGGACGAAGTCGTGGCATCACGGATATCGCCGCCGCTGGGAGAAAGGCCTGCTGACCGCCAGCGCCCCGCACCGACCATTCGTATATCTCCCGCCGTCGCTTCGCGGAGACCGAGCCGGGTAAGGTCGAACCCATCTCCCGCTTCTTTAAGCTGCCGCCCGAGGGCGTGGCCAACACGTTGCGGGCGGGTTCGGATTCGGCGCGCGGGGCCTTCACCAGCCCGCGTCCCATTCATTTTCGGCACCCGCGCTGTATCCCGGTGCGCGAGATGGCGCGGCTCCATGGATTCCCGGATTGGTTTCGTTTTCACGTCACCAAATGACACGGCGCCCGCCAGATCGAAGCCTCGCACCAGCTCGCCCATACCTAAATCCCTGCCGAAACCAAACCGTTACCAAGCGATCATCGAACGGGTTTTCTTCCGCCATTATCAGCCGGGGGCGACGCAGGTGGGTTTCGAGCGCGATGAACTCGTCGAAGTCGCCAAAGAGCTGAAAGTCGATCTGCCTGAAAATCTCGGGGACGGTGGTCTATTCCGTGCGTTACCGTACTCCGATGCCGCCCCGGGTGGAGCTGCTTCCCCACGCGGCACGCAATGCCTGGTGTAGCGTCTGATAAATAAACCAAACGGGTGGCTGGGCGTGGTCCGGGAAGCGCACCCGTCCCGGGCGCAGCGCCGGGCATCTCGCCCAACCCACAGTGGTTGACGGCGGGACGCCGTCTCCGACACCCGGGACGCGTGCGCCCCCCGGACCGACAAACCACCACACTAATCGGCCACTGCGGCCGTGACCGGCGCCTTGCTTTCCGCCGCCGCCAGACCCGCGATGAATCCCGCGCCGAAACCTGTCGCGTGGGCCAGCACGTCCACGCGTTGTTCGCCCGCGCCGAAGAGCGCCAGCATCGTCAGGCCCGCCGCCATAGGCGTGAGCATCGCCCGCCAGCGCGGCGCCCCTTCGCAGCGCCCGATCACGCGCACGGCCCGCCCCGTCAACCCGCCCAGCGCCGCGAACACCGCCGTCGAGGCCCCGATGGAGCGATAATCTCCGGGATAGTGGACCGCCGCCGCGGCGAGATTGCCCGCCACCGACGATAGCGCCAGCAGGCACGCGCCCCGCAGCCGTCCAAACGTCGCAAGAACAGCGGAAAACAAAAAACCTCCGCCCGCCACGTTTGCACTCACGTGGCCCAGGTCCGCGTGCAAAAACAGCGCCGTCACCGGCCGCCACCACTCGCCGCCGGCGAAAAGCGCCCGCGCGTCCATAGCGCCCGCCGCGACCAGCCCGGGCCACTCGCCCTGGGCGGCGAAGGCGGCCATCACCGCGAGCGCCCAGAGCGACGCGAGGAAAAGCGCGGCGGAGAATGGCCCGGCCGGCGTCGGCGCCTCGCGCACGCGCGACGGCGGCCAGCCAAGATTCTCCCGGTCAAAGACATGCAACTGTTCCCGCACGCCCTCCGCCGCCGCGGGCGGCACGAAGAGGCGATAGCCCTCCGCGTTCTTTTCCAGCCAGTAGGGCGAGCCCATCGCGAGCGCGACCAAGCCGTGGTCATAACCCTCCGTCGCCGTCGCATAGACGCCGGCTTCGGCACGTGCCGCCTCCGGCGGGGGCTCGCTCCTTTCCGCGACCGCAGGCTCCGGCGCTGTCGTCATCATCGCCTGCGATCCTACACGTTTCCCGCCCGCCCGCCATCGCACATCCGCGATTGCCGGCCATGGGCGGCGGCAAGAGGGGCGGGGCGGAGAGCGGCATCACCTTCCTCACGAGGTCGTGGCGATCCTCAGGGATGGTTATTTTAACCCGAAATCCGAAGTGGATCGCCGCGATCTGGCGCAATCTGCTGGTCATCTGCTCGTTTGTTCACCCGCTCAATGCACTATTCAGTGCACCTCGGGATTCACGAACGACCATCTGATCCAGCTTCTTGCGCCATCTC
>JBBRHC010000220.1:0-6617 GCA_038223295.1 Opitutales bacterium | reverse complement strand
GCGTCCGCGCATGCGGGCGTGGAGGGCCAGCAATTCGTTTTTGCGAGCGGGGTCGAGGTGCGAGAGATGCTCGGCGGCGTCGGCCACGCCCTGTTCCCCTTCGGGCTCGACGCCGCGGAAAAACGGCCAGGCGACCATGCGCCCGGCGGTGAGGTAGTCGAAGGAGCCGCCGCGAATCATCCACTGCTGACCATCCAGGACGTAGTGAATAATCGAATCCAGCGTCGCCTTGGAAAACGCGAAGGCCGTGCCGTTCAAAGCCCACGCGACCTTGGCGCTGTCACGGGCGAAGCCGTTGCCGTAGAGCCCGCCGGAGTAGAGCTGCGGCCCGTGTTGATGGAAACTCCAGTCGGCTTTCAGTCCCTCTGCGTCGCGGATGGCGATTTCTTGCTCGATCATGGCCGTGTGCCGGGTGACGTAGGCCGGGGCGTTCATCAGGCAACCGGCGATGATCAGGATCTCGGCCTCGTGCATGAGATTCTGTCCGGTGGCGGGTGAGCCGGCGTAGATCAACACGCCGTCGGGCCCGACGCAGGTTTGCAGGATCGTGACCGCGCCCCGGCGTTCGTCGGGCGTGAGTTCCTCGTCGAGCACCAACGCGGCGCGGGCCAGCGCTTGGGGCGTGCCGATCAGGTAGAACCAAGGAACCGAATCGGGGTGAGGCTGGTGAAGCCAAACGCCCAGGGCGCGGCGCGCGGCGGCCAGCAGTTCCGTGCGTTTGGGGCCTTCAGGCGCGAGTCGCCAGGCGCCGGCGAGTTTCCAGACGCGCAGGTTATGCACGTAACGGCCTATTCCCGCATTCGCAGGGGGCGGGTATTTGACGTCGAGGTCGGGCCACCGGCCGTCGCTCCCCAGGGTGGCGAGCAAGGTCGCGACCGGAACCTCGCTGGCGGCGTGAGCGGTCTCGGCAAAGGACTGGGCGAAGCGTTGTTTGATGACGGCGAGGTCGGCGGAGGGCGTGGCGGCGAAGCCAAACGCGGCGGTGAACAAGTGGAGGATTCCGATTAGAAGGATGGATTTCACGGTAGGGTAGGAAAAGGGTTCAGAGTGGCCGCACTCGTCGATGCAAGCGGGCCGTTGAGGAGTTCCACTTCGGCGATCTGGACAGCGGGGGCGAGGGCGGAAGCGGTGATGAGAAGGCGGTGGGCGCGATAGGCGGTGGCGGTGGCGAAAGTAAAGGTGCGTGGCGAAAGGCGTTGGGTGAAGGTTTCGCCCGGCCGGGTGTCGAGGGTGGTCCAGGTGGCGCCGTCGTCGTTGGCACCTTGGAGCCGCCAGTCGCGGGGTCGCGTTCGGGGCCGGCCGGGCCGAGCGTGCGCGAGGGGGCGAGGGGCTCAGCCGGGGAGGGTGACGTAAAGGTGTTCGCCTTCGCGCTCGACGGGGTAGGTTTCGAGGTTTTCGGAGCGGGCGGGCCCGGCGGCGGTGGCGACCGGGATTTTTTTGAGGCGGGTCTCGGGATCGACGAGGTGCCCGCCGGTGCGCAGATCGAATTCCCAGCCGTGCCAGGGACAGCGGAGGATGCAGCCGGCGTGGCCCATGTTGTATTCATAAACCGGTGACAGCACGGTGGTGCCGGAGATGGGGCCCTCGCAAACGGGCGCGCCGGCGTGGGGGCAGATGTTGCGGTAGGCGTAGAAGACGCCGCCGAGGTTGAAAACCCCGAGGGAAACCTTGCCCAGGGTGACGATTTTGCGACCGCCGGGTGGAAGGTCGGCGAGGGGGAAGAGCGGGAAGCGGGGCATGGGGGCCGGGTATTTATAATTTATGATTAATGATTTATGATTGGGGCGGAGTTTACTCGGTCGCGGCGGGGGTGGGGACGGGGTGGGGGGCGAGGTGGTAGAGGTCGGCGGCGTTGCGCCAGAAGATGCGCTCTTTCCACTCCTTGGGGAGCGGGGGGAGGGACATCTTGGGGTTGTCGAAATCCCAGTGCGGGTAGTCGCTGGAGAACATGATCATCTCGGGGGCGTTGATCATCTCGAAAATCTGCAGCATGTGCTGCGGGTTTTCCGGCTCCTCGATGGGCTGGGTGGTGACTTTGATGTGCTCGCGGATGTACTCGCTGGGGAGGCGTTTGAGCCACGGAGTCTGGGCGCGGAGGGCTTTGTAGTTTTTATCCATGCGCCACATGAGGTGGGGCATCCAGGCGATGCCGCCCTCGATGGCGACGAAGCGGAGGGCGGGGAACTTCTCGAACACGCCCTCGCAAACGAGGGAGTTTATATGCGCCATGTAGTTGGTGGGTAGTATATTGTGCCACTCCATGTAGCGGGTGGGGAAACCGGCGGGAGTGGGCGGGTAGGAGATGCCGCGGCCCTCGGTGCCGGGGTGGACGGCGACGGGCAAACCGTGGGCGACGGCGGCCTCGTAGACGGGGTGGAAAAAGCGCTGGCCGAAGAGGCGGTTGGAGGCGCTGGCCATGAGGACTTGGACCATGCCGGGGTGGTCGCCCCACTTGTGGATCTCGCGCACGGCGGCGGCGGGATCGGAGTGGTTGATGATGATGGAGCCTTTGTAGCGCGGGGAGACGGGCAGCCAGGTGTGGGCGAGCCACTCGTTGTAGGCGGAGGCGAGGGCGTTGCCGCAATCGGGATCGGGGTGGATGGATAGGCCGAGGATGCCGGAGCCGGTGAGGACGGCGTAGTCGATGCCGTAGCGATCCAGGTGATCGGTAATGAGATAGGCGGGGTCGCTGCCGGGGATGGCGTCGCCGGGGGTTTTGGTATCGGCGCGGAAAACGCCGGTGGGGGAGGTCCAGGAGTGGCCGGGGATGGTGAGGCCGTGGATGCGGACAATCTCGGCCCAGTAGGCGGGCAGGAAGGGCAGGAGGTCGGCGTTTTTGGCGAAGGCGTTGTGAACGTCGGAGTCGATGAGGTTCAGCGTGGCGGGGGCGGAGTTGGAGGACATGGCGGGTGGGATGGGTGCTTCGGGGCGGGGGGCGCGGGTGAGTGGCGGAGAGCTGCGCGGTGAAGAGGGGCGGGGCAAGGAGGCGCGATATTTACGCGTAAAGATCCCGGGCGCGCCGGGGGGCGGACCGGGAGCGGGATCCGGGCGGGGGCGGGAGGCAAACCCGCGTGGGGGTTTAGAGCAGGCCGGCGCGGCGGAGGTCGAGGGTGTGGCGGCCTTCGGGGGGGAACTCGACGCGGGGGATGTAGCGGGTCTGGCCGACGGTGGCGGTCCAGGGCTCGAAGCGCTCGGCGCGGCGGGTGGCGGCCTCGGCGGCGTCGGCGGGGCGGGTGGGGTAGGCGGTGGCGTGGGGATTCCAGACGTGCCAGCGGGCGGCGGCGGTGACGGCGAGGGTGGTCTTGTCGACCCATTCGAGCAGGAGGGGGCCGTCGACCTGGCGGTGGGGTTGCAGGCCGGGGTAGAGGTAGAAGGCGCGGTAGCGGATGCCGGCGGAGGCGCCGTCGTCGGCGGGGCGGAAGACGCAGGGGAAGCCGTTGACGAGGAGCACGCCGTGTTCGAGGGCGGAGGCGTCGGTGACGCAGGCCTCGATGCGATCCATGGACGGATCGACGGTGCGGGCGACGCCCCCGGCGTTGGGCGATTCGCCGAGGAGGGGCCAGGCTTCGAGGGCCTGGCGGATGAGGATGGAGAAGGGTTTTTCGCCGGGCTTGGCGTCGGGCGCGGCGTCGGGGGGCGGGGGCGTGGTGGCGACGAGATCGAGGCGGCCGAGGAGGGGGAAACGCCAGGACCAGAGGGGGCGGAGCCAGGCGGGGTCGAAGGGGATGCCGTGGGCGCGGAGGTCGGCGCAGACGGCGGCGAGGTCGTCCCAGACGAAGGCGGGGAGGAAGAATTTGTCGTGGAGCTCGCCGTGCCAGCGTATGAAGGGAGCGGATACGGGGGCGGCGGCGAGGCGGGCGAGGATGGCGCGGATAAAGAGGGCGGCGATGCTCTGGGCGGCGGGATCGGGGTGGGTCTCGAAGGCGCGAAACTCGACGAGGCCGAGGCGGCCGTTGCCCGCGAAGGGGTTCCATAGCTTGTCGACGCTGATCTCGGCTCGGTGGGTGTTGCCCGAGCGATCCATGAGCAAGTCGCGGAAGAGGAGGTCGAAGAGATTCAGGTTCCACGGGGAGCCGAGGCGGGCGGCGCCGTCGCAGGCGATCTCGAGCTCGTAGAGGGCCTCGTAGGTGCTCTCGTCGATGCGCGGGGCCTGGGAACTGGGGCCCATGTAGAGGCCGGTGAAGGCGTAGCTGAGCGCGGGGTGATGTTGGAAATACTTGATCGCGGAGGGCAGGAGGGCGGGGTGGAGGAAAAAGGGGGAGCGGTCGGGGGCGGGGCCGCCGAAGACGAGGTGGGCGCCGCCTCCGGTGCCGACTTCGCGGCCGTTGAGCTGGAACTTGCGGGCGCAGAGGCCGACCTCCTCGGCGGCGGCGTAGATCTCGCGCAACTGGGTGTCGTAGGCGCGCCAATCGGCGCAGGGGGCGACGTTGATCTCGACCACGCCGGGATCGGAGGCGAAGCCGATGGTGGGCAGGCGGGTGGCGTCGTAGGGCGGGGCGTAGCCGGCGAGGACGAGGCCGCGCAGGGAGCAGTGTTCGAGGGCGTCCTCGATGGCATGCACGAGGGCGACGTAGCTGTCGTGGAGGAGGGGCGGGATGAAGAGGGTGATGGAGCCCTCGCGGAGCTCGGCGGTGAAGGCGCGGCGCAGGCGGGTGGGGGAGAGTTTGGCGAGGGGCAGGCGCAGGCCGGCCAGGCTATCGCCCGGGATGAGCGGGAGGGGCGCGGGGCCGAGCTCCTCGGCCCAGGCGTCGGTGCGCCAGGCGCCGAAGGCGTGGTCGAGGGGGACGACCCAGCCGAGGGCCTGTTCGGGGGCGGCCTCCTCGGCGAGGGGCAGGGCGGAGTCGGCGGGAAGGCCGAGCCTGGCGAGGAGGATCCCGATGAGAAGGGTGGTGTCGGCGAGGGTGTGGGCGCCGGGTTCGCCGTCGGGTTTGAGGCGGCTGGGATCGCGCCAGAGGGGGCGGGCGGAGGAGTCGGGCAGCCACTGGAGAAGCAGGGCCCAGCGCGGGAGGGGTTCGCCGGGGTAGTGTTTGCCGGCGGTCTCGATGACGACGGAGCCGGGGCGGCAGCGGGCGATGAGGGCGTGGGCGAAGCGGCGGGCGTAGCCGAGCTTGGTGGGGCCGAGGGCGGCGGTGTTCCACTCGGCGCCGTCGGGCCGGTGCGGCACGAAGGTGGGCTCGCCGCCCATGGTGAGGACGACGTTGGCGGCGGCGAGGACGCGCTCGACGGCTTCGGAGCAGGCGGCGAGGGCGGGGGGGATGTCGAACGCGGTGGCGGGCATGGGAGGAAAAGAAGTAAAGGCGCGGGCTGGAACGGGAGGCGGAGGGGGCGGACCGGGCGGGAGAGGCGTGGGAGGAGCGGGAGGCGGGCCGGGGGGACGAGGAGCGGTCGGTCGGGGTGGGGCGCGGCGGGTCGGGAAGGGGCTACTCGAAACGCTCGACCGTGACGTCGGCGTGGAGGCGGGAGGAGACGGGGGTGGGCGAGTAGATGCCGCCCTGGATGGGGTTGACGGACTCGGCCTGGGCGGCGTGGGCGACGGGGATGAAGTGCTCGTCGCACCACATGCCGTGGGTGGGATCGAGGCCGCGCCAGCCCCCGCCGGGCAGGTAGACCTCGGCCCAGGCGTGCATCGCGCCGAGGGTGCGGTGGTTGTCGTCGGGCGGGGCGAACATGTAGCCGCTGACGAAGCGGGCGGCGAGGCCGAGGGTGCGGACGAGCTCCATGAACAACACGGCGAAATCGCGGCAGGCGCCGGCGCCGAGATCGAGGGTGCGGGTGGAGGGCTGGATGCCGCGCTCCTCGCGCCGGTTGTAACGAAAATGTTGATACAGCAGGGCGGTGAGCGCGGAGAGGTAGGGCACGGTCTCCTTGGGCCGGTCGACGAAGTGTTTGTCGAGCCAGGCGCGGAGGCGGGCCTGGGTGTCGTCAAAGGGGGGCGCGAGGTAAGGGCCGAGGGCGAAGTCGAAGACCGGTTCGTATTTGAACGGGAAGGTGAAGGCGTAGGTCTTGAGGATGAAGTCGAAGGGGTTGGGGAAGTGGGTCTCGACCTCGAACTCGGAGCGGATGTTGAGCACGGAGGATTTTTCCCAGAAGTGGGCCCAGGAGAAATTGTTGTCGTGGGGATCGCGCACGTGGGAGAGGCGGGCCTCGGGCTGCACGGAGAGGCGGTGCGAGAGCAGACGCTGGTGGGCGGATTCGCGGGGGCGCAGGTAGAGGACGTGGGGCGAAAAACCGATCTCGTGATCGTATTCGTAGCGAGAGAGGTGCGAGACGCGGAGCTTCATCATCGGGAGGTGTCTAGCACCCCGCCTGCCAAGGCAAGCGTGGCGAGGGGTTTGCGAAAAGGCGGGGGCGGGCGGCGCGGGGCGCGGCGGGCGGCGCGCGCGGTGGAATAGGTTGGCAAGGCGGGGGCGGGCGGCTTTGCCTGCGGCGCTCGATGCAGCCGAACGACGTCAATTTGTATTTGGTGGGATTCATGGGGACGGGGAAGACCACCGTGTCGCGCATCGTGGCGGCCCGCCTCGGGCATCGTTGGCTGGACAGCGACCACGAGATCGAGCGGGCGCAGGGCGGGCGCAGCATCGCGGAGATATTCGCGGCGGAGGGCGAGGCGGCGTTTC
>JBBRHC010000219.1:0-6617 GCA_038223295.1 Opitutales bacterium | reverse complement strand
TTTTTGTTTTTTTGTTTTTTTTTTGGGGGGGTTGGGGGGGGCGGGTCGGGGGGGGGGGGGGGGGGGGGGGGGGCGGGGGGGGGGGGGCGGGGGGGGGGGACGGCGTCGGGCCAGCGCGCGGGGGCGGTGGGGGAAAGGCGGGCAAACGGGTTATCTGGTAGATTTTGATAGATTTCGAGCATTATCTTTCAGAACAGTTCCACGCAAGGCGCATGAGGCTGGGCATCGGGGGCTTCGGCGGCGGGAAAGCAAAACCGCTCACGGATTCCGGTGCGCGGGGCACGCTGACTGCGCGTATCACGGGCGGCGCGGCTATAGCCGCCGCCTTAGCGTGGTGTTTGAGACCCCCAGCCACTACCTCCACGCGCAAAAAAACCGCCTCCGAAGAGGCGGTTTGGTGTATTCCAAAGCGGGATAAATTAACGCTTCGAGAACTGGAAGCGTTTGCGAGCGCCGGGCTGGCCGGGCTTTTTGCGCTCTTTCTCGCGCGGGTCGCGCATCAGGTGACCGGCCTTTTTCAGGGCGCCACGCAACTCGGGGTTCATACGCTGGAGCGCACGGGCGATGCCGTGGGCGACCGCCCCGGCCTGGCCGGCCACGCCGCCGCCGGCGATGTTGGCGGTCACGTCGATCTTATCCTTCAACTCAACGGTGAGCAGGGGGATGAAGGCCTGCTTGGCGAAATTTTCGTGGGAGAAATAATCATCAAAGGTGCGGCCATTGGCGATCAACTTGCCGGTGCCTTCGGTGATGCGGACGCGGGCGGTGGCGGTCTTGCGACGACCGGTGCCGATAAAAACAGTGGTTTCAGCGCTCATGGGAAAGGTGCTTAACGAACGGAGATCTTGGTGGGGTTTTGCGCCTCGTGCGTGTGGGCGGGGCCGCCGAAAACACGGAGCTTGGTGAGCATCTTGGCGGCGATACGATTCTTGGGCAGCATGCCCTTGACCGCGTGCTCAACGATGAACTCGGGGTTGCGCTCGCGCTGCTGCGGCATCGAACGGAAACTTTCGCCACCGACGAAGCCGGAGAAGAACATGTACTCGTTTTGATCTTCTTTTTTACCGGTCACGACGGCCTTGGCGGCGTTGATCACGATGACGAAGTCGCCCGTGTCCACGGACGGCGTATAGGAGGCCTTGTGGCGACCACGGATGATGTTTGCCGCTTTGACGGCGATGCGACCGAGAACCTCGCCCTCGGCATCGATAAGATACCACTTGGGCTGCACGGTCTCCTGCTTGGCGAGGAACGTTTTCATTAGAAAAGGGGTGAAGGCATAAGACGGGCTTAGGTCTGTCAACTATGGATTTTGGTCTAAAAAAATAAAAACCCGCCCCGGCGCTTGGCCGGAGCGGGTCTTGAATGGGAAATCGAATCTGGGACGGAGCTAAACTCGCAAGGCGAGATTAGAAACCGATGGAGATACCAACCTTGCCGACGAGGATATCGTCGCCGCCGTCATTGTTGAAAGCGGTGACCTCGTCCTCGGTGTTGTAGATGTAGTCCACACCCACGGTGAGGGTGGCGGTCTCGCTCAACTTGAAGGGGATGGAGGCACCAGCGACGTAGTACATGTAGTCGCCGACGCTGTTGATCGAGTCTTCGAGATCGACGTAGCCGACCTTGCCGGAGAGATCCAAGGAAGCGTTGATCGCGTCGATCGGGAAGCTGTGGCCGATGGAGGCCTCAAGGGTGAGGTTCTCGAGGTCGAAGTCGTAGTAAACGTAGAGGCTGGGGCTCAAGATGGAATCCAAAGCGGCGCCAACGAAGAGCTCGGTCGAGTCGATGCCACTGCCACCATTGTAGGTGTACTGGGTGACGCCGGCATCGATGGAGATGGTGTCGGTGGCGGCGAAGCCATAACCGGCATAGAAATCGGTCTCGGTGAGACCTTCGCCGCTGCTGATCTCGCTGGAGTGCCAGGCACCGGCGTAGAAGTCGCCATAGGAGGCCTCGACGGAGGGTTGGATGGAAGCGTCACCGAGCTTGATGCCGCGGAAAATATAATCGGAAACGTAGGTTACGTCCAAAGTCACGGACAGAGCGGAAGCCTCTTGGGCCTGGGCGGAAACGCCGGCCAGGAGGGCGGAGAAAGCAAGGATAGTCTTCTTGATCATGTTGGTTTGGTTTGGTTGTTTTGGTTGTTGTCGCACGAGCCGACGACGCGCAGGAGAACGAGGCACTTCTAAAATGCAAGTCCGGATTGCCCTGCGCCGCCGACGCATACGCTCGGCATTCGATTAGGATAACCCTCACGGTCCCCGCCGCCCTCTCCCTCATGTCCGCGCTTTTTATCCGTCTCATCTCTCTTTCCGGCTTTCTGGCCGTGCTGCTCGGCGCGCTCGGCGCCCACGCGCTCAAGGCGACCCTCTCGGCCAATCAAACCCTGGATTCCTGGCAGACCGCCGCCCTTTACCACCTGGCACATACCCTCGCCTGCGTGGCCTTGATCCCCTGGGCCGCCGCCCAGCCCGACCGTACCCCACGCCTGCAACGCATCACCGCGCTCTGGTTGCTCGGCTGCCTGCTTTTCGCCGGCTCCATTTACGCCCTCGCCCTGGGCGGCCCGCGCTGGCTCGGCCCCGTCACCCCGCTCGGCGGCCTCGCGTATCTCGCCGGCTGGGTGCTGTTGGCCCTGGAGGCTCGCCCGAAGCCTCTCGCTTAGCGGCAAATCCCACCCGTGCAGCTTCCCCGCGAACTCACCCCCGTCCTCGCCGCCCTCCGCACCGTCGGTCGCCCGCGCATCGTCGGCGGGGCCGTCCGCGATTGGCTGCTCGGCCTGGAGCCGAAGGACCTCGATCTCGAGGTCGCCCGCGCCTCCTTCACCGATCTCCATCGCGTACTCTCCCCGCTCGGCGCCACCGACGTGGTGGGCCGTAGTTTCGGGGTGATTAAACTGCGCCTCGCCTCCGGCACCGAATACGACATCGCCCTCCCGCGCCGCGAATCCAAAACCGGCGCCGGCCACCGCGGCTTCGCGGTCGAGCCCGATCCCACTCTGAGCGACGCCGAGGCCGCCGCGCGCCGCGACTTCACCCTCAACGCCCTCGCCTGGGACCCCATCGACGCCCGCCTCATCGACCCGCACGGCGGCGAGGCCGATCTCCGCGCCCGCCGCCTGCGCCACACCAGCCCCGCCTTCGTCGAAGACCCCCTCCGCGTCCTCCGCGCCATGCAACTCGCCGGCCGCTTCGACCTCACCCTCGATCCCGCCACCGCCGCGCTTTGCCGCTTGATCGCGCCAACCTTCGACGAACTCCCCGTCGAACGCATCTGGCATGAATGGGCCAAATGGGCCGAAAAATCCACCGCCCCCCACGGTCGCCCCTCCGCCGGCCTGCGGGCTCTCTCCGACACCGGTTGGCTCGCCCACTTCCCTGAACTCGCGGCTCTCGCCGGCTGCCCCCAGGACCCCGAATGGCATCCCGAGGGCGATGTGTTCACCCACACCGCCCATTGCTGCGACGCCCTCGCCCGCGATCCCGAGTGGATCAACGCATCCCCGCGCCACCGTCGCCTGCTCATGCTGGCCATCCTCCTGCACGACGTCGGCAAACCCGCCACGACCCGCCAGGAGCAAAAACCACCCGGCTCCGGCCGCCTCCGCTGGACCAGCCCCGGCCACGAAGCCGCCGGCGTCGCGCCCGCCGAGGACTTCCTCCGCCGCATCGGCGCGCCCCACGACCACGCGCCCGCCATCACCCCGCTCGTCGCCAATCACATGGTGCAGCACGGCTCCGGCCCCGCCGGCCTCGGCCCCACCGCCCTCCGCCGCCTCGCCCGACGCCTCCACCCCGCCACCGTCGCCGACCTCGCCGCCGTGATGCGCGCCGATAACAACGGTCGCCCCCCGCTGCACTCCCCCGCAACCTCCGCCCTCATCGAGAGCCTGCTCGCCCGCGCCGCCGAACTCGCCCTCGCCGACGGCGCGCCCCGACCGATCCTGCTCGGCCGCCACCTCATCGCCGCCGGCCTCCTACCCGGCCCCGAGTTCAAACGCCTGCTCGACGCCGCCTTCGAGGCCCAGCTCGACGGCGCCTTCGCCGATGAATCCACCGCGCTCCTCTGGTTGAGCAAAAATTTGCCAACCTCGCCCGCCCCCGAGGCGTGACACCGCACGCCGCCGCCCTTGTCTGATCGTTTTCGTCCAGCCCCAATACACACCACCGCTGGACACGCCCCTCATTCCCCGCTCACTGCCTCCTTCGCCCTTCGCCCCTACACCTCCCTCCCATGCCCACCCAACTCGACCAGCTCAAAGCCCTCACCGTCGTCGTCGCCGATACCGGCGACTTCCAAAGCATGAAGGCCTTCGCGCCCCGTGACGCGACCACCAACCCCTCCCTCATCCTCAAGGCCGCCGCCATGCCCGACTACGCGGCCCTCCTCGACCAGGCCATTGCCGCCTCCGCCCCCTCCGCCCGCCTCGACCAGGTCATCGACCGCCTGCTCGTCGTTTTCGGCCTCGAAATCCTCAAGATCGTCCCCGGTCGCGTTTCCTCCGAAGTGGATGCGCGCCTCTCCTTCGACACCACCGGCACCCTCGCCAAGGCCCGCGAAATCATCGCCCTTTACGAAAAGGCCGGCATCTCTAAAGACCGCGTCCTGATCAAGATCGCCTCCACCTGGGAAGGCATCAAGGCCGCCGAGATCCTCGAAAAAGAGGGCATCCACTGCAACCTCACCCTCCTATTCAGCTTCGCCCAGGCCGTCGCCTGCGCCGAGGCCGGCATCACCCTCATCTCGCCCTTCGTCGGCCGCATCCTCGACTGGCACAAAGCCAAAACCCCCGCCGCCGACTTCGCCGGCGCCAAAGATCCCGGCGTCATCTCCGTCACCCAGATCTACACTTATTACAAAAAGTTCGGTTACAAGACCGAGGTCATGGGCGCCTCCTTCCGCAACAAGGGCGAGGTCCTCGAGCTCGCCGGCTGCGACCTCCTCACCATCGCCCCCCCGCTCCTCGCCGAGCTCGCCGCCAGCAACGATCCGGTCGTGCGGAAACTCGACGCCTCAGCCGCCGCGTCCGCCGACCTTGAAAAAATGACCTTCGACGAAAAGTCCTTCCGTTTCGCGATGAACGAAGACGCCCTCGCCACCGAAAAAACCGCCGAAGGCATCCGCCTTTTCAGCGCCGACATCGTAAAGCTAGAGACCCTCATCGCCGCCAAGCGTAAGTAGGTCACCCGCTCGCGGGCGCTCCCCCCCCGCCCGCTTCCGAGGGCTCCCCACCCGCCCTCTCCCCACCCCCTCCGGCCCGACCCGCCCCCGCGCGCGTCGGGCCTTTTCATCGGCGCCCCGCCCGCTCACGCCGACCCAAGGCTCGCTCCTTTTCTCGCCCCTGCGCCATTGCCCCGCCTCCGCTGCCCGCCCACAACCCTCGGCTCATGGCTCTTCCCACCGAGATCGCCGCCCTCGTCGAAACCTTCGCCAACCACGAGGCCGCCTACACCTCCCCCGAATTCAAGGAGGCCCAAGTCCGCCAGCAGTTCATCGACCCCTTCTTCTCCGCCCTCGGCTGGGACGTCGCCAACACCGCCGGCTACGCCGAGACCTACAAAGAGGTCATACACGAAGACGCCCTCAAAATCGGCGGCGAGACCAAGGCCCCCGACTACTCCTTCCGCATCGGCGGCAACCGCAAATTCTTCGTCGAGGCCAAGAAACCCTCCGTCCTCATCAAGGATCACCCCGAGCCCGCCTACCAACTCCGCCGCTACTCCTGGTCCGCCAAACTCCCCCTCGGCATCCTCACCGACTTCCAAGAATTCGCCATCTACGACACCCGCGTAAAACCCGCCGCCACCGACAAGGCCTCCGTCGCCCGCCTCTTCTACTGCCGCTACGACGAGTTGGAGAAACACTGGGACTTCCTCACCTCCACCTTCTCCAAAGAGGCCGTCCTCAAAGGCGCTTTCGATAAATACGCCGCCGCCACCAAAGGCAAACGCGGCACCACCACGGTTGACGACGCCTTCCTCGCCGAGATCGAAAACTGGCGCGATCTCCTCGCCCGCAACCTCGCCCTCCGCAACCCCGCCCTCGACGTCCGCGGACTCAACTTCGCCGTCCAGCGCACCATCGACCGCATCATCTTCCTCCGCATCGCCGAGGATCGCGGCAACGAGCCCTTCGGACAACTCCAGGCCCTCCTCGCCGGCCCCAAAATCTATCCGCGCCTCGTCCAGATCTTCGAAAAAGCCGACTACCGCTACAACTCCGGCCTCTTCCACTTCGCCAAAGACGCCGACTGCGCCGAGACGCCCGATACCCTCACCCCCCGCCTCGCCATTGACGACGCCGTCCTGAAGGAGATCCTCGGCTCCCTCTACTACCCCAAGAGCCCCTACGCCTTCGGCGTCCTCCCCGCCTACATCCTCGGCCACGTTTACGAACAATTTCTCGGCAAAGTCATCCGCCTCACCGACGGCCACCAAGCCAAGGTCGAAGAAAAGCCCGAAGTCCGCAAAGCCGGCGGCGTTTACTACACGCCCACCTACATCGTGGACTACATTGTCCAAAAAACCGTCGGTCCCCTCCTGGAAGACAAGACGCCCAAACAATTAGAAACCCTCGCCGTCCTAGACCCTGCCTGCGGCTCCGGCACCTTCCTC
>JBBRHC010000218.1:0-6622 GCA_038223295.1 Opitutales bacterium | reverse complement strand
AGTTGTGCGCCGGATCAGACGTGGCCGCTGGCGCGGAAACTGTAGTAGCCGAGGCCCAAGGGATCGATGGTGGGGTCGCCGAGCACGACGTGATCCTGCAACTGGATGTCGAGCAGCACGGCGGCGTCGCGGAGCTGGCGGGTGATGCGCATGTCTTGCGAGCTCGGGGCGGGGTCGCCGCTGGGGTGGTTGTGGGCGAGGATGAAGGAGTGGGCGCCTTCGCGGATCGCCGCGCGGAGGACCTCGGGGGTGCGCACGAGTGTCTGCCGCGAGGTGCCGGAGGTGAGCTCCAGGCAGCGGAGGAGGCGGTTGCGGGAGTTGAGGGCGATGACCCAGCATTTTTCCACCTCGAGGCCGAGGGTGAAGGGACGCAGGTAGGCGAAGATTTCGTCGGGTTCGTTGAAGATGGGCGGGCGCTCGCGCTCGGCGCCAAGCACGCGGCGGGCGATCTCCATGACGGTGCAGAGCTGGAGGGCTTTGACGCGGCCGATGCCTTTGAGGCGGCGAAAATCGGTGTCGCGCCAGCGGGCGAGCGCATGCAGCGAGCCGGCCTGGGCGAGCAGGGTGGCGGCCAGGCTCAGGACATCGTGCCCGCGCGTGCCGCTACGCAGGATGAGGGCAAGTAGTTCGGAGTCGGCCAGCGCGCCCACCCCGTGGGCGAAGGCGCGCTCCTGCGGGCGCTCCCCGGCGGCGAGATCGCGCAGCCGGTTGAGCGGAGGCGGCGGCGCGGGAACGGCGGGGGGCGCGGGGTCGGGGATGGAGACGGCGACGGTGGCGGAGATGGAGGCGAGCGCGCGGGCGAGCAGGTCGGCGGGCGCATCGGCGAGGACGACCTCGGCGGAGTCGGCGGCGGTTTCGGCGGACTGGGCGGAGTGGGCGGGGGCGTGCACGTCTGGGCGGGCGGACCCGGGGACGGGTGCGAGTTCCACTAAGCCACGGGCGGCGGGCGCGGGCGCGGGCACGGGTTCGGCGGCGGGCGGGGGAGTGTCGCTCATCGGGAGGCGTGGGGCGTGGGGCGTGGGGCGGGGAGGAGAAGCGGGATAAGGCGGCCAAGAAAAACGCCGCCCGGCGAAGGGGCGGCGTGGCGGGTGGGGCGGCGGCGGCTCAGGCGTGGACGACGTCGCCCTCTTGGTAGACGCCGAGGTGGCGGTAGCGTTCGTAGCGGGAGTCGAGCAACTGGCGGGGGTTGAGCGCGCGGAGATCGTTGAGGTGTTTCTGGATGGAATACTTGAGGGCGGCGGCGGCTTGGGCGGGGTCGTTGTGCGCGCCGCCGAAGGGCTCGGGGATGACCTCGTCGACGACCCCGAGCTGTTCGAGCACGTCGGCGTTGAGCTTGAGGGCGGCGGCGGCCTTTGGCGCGGCGGCGGGATCTTTCCAGAGGATGGCCGCGCAGCCCTCGGGCGAGATCACGGAGTAGTAGCTGTTGTCGAAAATGAGCACGCGGTCGGTGACGCCGATGCCGAGCGCGCCGCCCGAGCCGCCCTCGCCGACCACGATGGAGATGGTGGGCGTGGCGAGCATGGCCATCTCGCGCAGGTTGACCGCGATGGCTTCGGAGACGTGGCGCTCCTCGGAGCCGAGGCCGGGGTAGGCGCCGGGAGTGTCGATGAAGGTGAGCACGGGCAGGCCGAATTTCTCGGCGAGCTTCATCAGGCGCAGCGCCTTGCGGTAGCCCTCGGGCTGGGGCATGCCGAAGTTGCGGGCGATTTTCTCCTTGGTGTCGCGGCCTTTTTGCTGGGCGACGATCATGACGGCCTGGCCGTCGAAAAAGGCGGTGCCGCCGATCAGGGCGCGGTCATCGCCGTATTGGCGGTCGCCGTGCAACTCCTGGAAACCGGTGCACATGAAACCGACGTAATCGAGGGCGTAGGGGCGGCGCGGGTGGCGGGCGATCAGGACGCGCTGCCAGGGGGTGAGGCTGCTGTAGATCTCGCGCTGGGTGGCGGAGATTTTTTTCTCCATGCCGGAAATCTCTTTGCCGAGGTCGAGGTTGTTTTCGAGCGACTGTTTGCGGAGCTGTTCGAGCTGGGTGCTGAGGTCGCGCAGGGGTTTTTCGAACTCGAGCGTGTAGATGGGTGCTTCCATGAAGTGGACTGGGAAAACGGCGGAGGCTGGGGCGGTGTCGGGGGCCTGTCAACGGGCGGGAACGGTCGCCAAACGGACCCGAGTCGGCGGGGCAAGACTCCGTAAAGTGCTCGGGCGATATCCGTGAAAAAAACGCGACCACGACGGGCTTACAGTTATTTTGCGAGGGCGAGCAGGTTGTGGTTGAGTTGGTTGCGAGTGGGTTTATCGGTTTTACGCAAATGACTTACCCCGTTGCGCAGAAGTCAGGCGAGGGAATGGGAGAGCGGCGGGCGGGCGCGCAAACGCGCGGGGACGGGGGGCGGTGAGAGGGTGGGGCACTTTTTCATTATGCGACGACTCCACCTCACCCGCAACGAGCGTGAACGTTGCGTGATGGCGCGCGTGATGCGCGTCGGCAAACGCCACCAGAAAAATGTCTCGCTGGCCGAGCACGGTGGCGATCGGGCACGGGCCGAGGAGGCGGCGATGGAGTGGTTGACGCCCTTGCTGCGTCGGCTGTCGCTGCGGCTGAGCACCGAGGGTCGCATGTCGGCGCGCAACACCTCGGGCGAGGTGGGGGTGAAGCTTTCGCGCAAAGTTTTTTCGACCAAAGGTTTTCAGGCGCACGATTATTGCGGTTGGACGGCGAATTGGGCGCGGTGCGAATTTGCGGGCGGGGTGAGCTGGTCGCGGGGACGGTACGGGCGCTGACGACGCTTATGTGCTCGCGGTGCTGACGCGCCGCCTCCGCTTGATGGATCGCGCGGCGGTGTTGCAGCGGTTGACGGAGATCAAGGCCGGGGGCGACGAGGAGTATCAGGCGATTTTGGCCCAGCGGCGCAGGTAGGGGGTGGAAGCGGAGACGGGGCGGAGACGGGGAGGGGCGTGGCGGGCGGAAGTGACGGCATACGCGGAAGGGACGGGCGACACGGAAAAGGCGGGCTGCACGGCTCGATGGCCCGGCGCCGGAGCGGCGGGATTACTTCAGGCCGCCTTCGTGGGCGGCGGGGTTTTGGAGCTGGTGTTTCCAGCCGAGGATCTTGGCCTGGGCGCCGAATTTTTCGGCCATGGGTTTGTCGCCTTTTTCCATCCAGATGCGGGAGAGGGTGGTGTTGATAAAAAGGTCGTCGTCGCGCAGGGCGTGGGCGCGTTGGGCGGCGTCGAGGGCGGGCTCGAGGGCGCGCACGGAGAACTGGATCTCGGCGAGCGCGTGCCACGCCTCGAAGGAGTCGGGCGCGGCGGCGGTGGCGCGGGTGAGCTTGGCCACGGCGGCGTCGGTGTCGCCCATGGTGTGGTCGAAGGTGGCGTCTTCGATGAGGGTCTGGAGTTCGTCGGCGGTCATGGTGGTGGAGGAGCAGGCCGCAAATCGGCGCAAATGTCACAAAAAGAAAAAACCGCGCATCCCGGAGTGGGGCGCGCGGTTCACGAGTGGAGGAAGCGCGGGGCAAGCGTCGGTGGACGGGTGGCGCCGCAGGGCGTCTGGCGCGCGGGACGGGTTACTTTTTCTC
Source organism: Opitutales bacterium (assembly GCA_038223295.1). Classification (GTDB taxonomy): domain Bacteria; phylum Verrucomicrobiota; class Verrucomicrobiia; order Opitutales; family Opitutaceae; genus IMCC26134_A. The sequence continues at coordinate 3,047 of JBBRHC010000218.1, read as the reverse complement.
CGGTCCGCCGACCAGGGCGAAGGTGAGTTGGATGACCGGGGAGACTTTGTCCTCGTTCTGGCCGGGTTTGATGCCGAAGTCGGCGCGCTGGATGGAGAAGGTACCGCGCACGACCAGCAGGTCGCCGGGGAGCTCGGGCTTGTTCACGCGCTTGCCGAAGGAGCCGGGGAGGTAGGTGAGGGTCACGGGCACGGAGACGTCCTTGGTGACGCCTTTAAGCATGAACTGGCCGTTGGCGGTGGCGCTCCACTTGTTGTCGCCGGTGGACTTCACGTCATCGAGTTTGGCGAAGGAGAACGAGATGTCCTCATGTTGTTTGGCGTCGACCCAGCCGGCACTGTGCAGGTGCTCGGTCATGGAGGTGTTGGGGGTCTTGAGGGAGTCGGCCCCGACATCGATCTTGCCGTGGGTGGTGGCGACGGCGGCGGCATCGAAGGTGATCGTGCCCTCGATTTCCGAGGCGGTGCCGACGATGGGCTCGAGGACGGAATCGAGGCGGAACTCAATGGCGTTGACACCCTTGGGGTCTTTGAAATCGAAGACTTGGGGCGCGGCGACCGCGGAGATGATGGTAAAGCCGGCGAAGGCGATGGAGCGGATGATCGGAGTCATGGTGGTCGTGGTGGAATGAAACAAAAGATGAAGGCGGAGCGGGGGCGGAAGGGCGTGCGGGAGGCGCGCTGATCACGCGCATTTACGACTACGACTGGGGATAAATGTTGCCGCGAAAATCACCCCGCCGACGAAAATCCCGCCGCCCAGGTAGTCGAGGCCGGGCACGAAACGATCTTCGTAGGTGGTGTACGCGATCTCGGTGACGGGGTCGATTTGCGGCACCGGCACCTGATTCTGCGTCCAGCCTTGGTGGTAGCCCTTGGCGGCCCAGAAACAGAAAACGAAGAGGCCCACGATCACGCCGGCCCCGCGCAGCAGGATGCGCCAGGCGGCGATGGTGGAGGCGGGTGGCAGGGAAGCGTATTCGCTCATGGCTGGGCGTGAGAGAATCGGCGCCGCGAGGCGGCGCAAGCGGTTGCGCGGTATTTTCAGAGGATCAACATGGCGTCGCCGAAGCTGAAAAAACGATATTCCCGCGCGATTGCGTCGGCGTAGATCTCGCGCAGCCACGCGATGCCATCGGTCGAGCCGGGCGTGAGAAACGCGCTCACCAGGCACAGCAAGGTGGAGCGCGGCTGGTGGAAGTTGGTGATCAGCGCATCGACGAGCCCGAAGGGCGCCGGCGGGTAGAGGTAGATGGCGGCCTCGCCGTAGAAGGCGCGCGCCGGCGAGGCTGCTCCGCCGAGGCCGGGCTCGGGCGACGCGAGCCCGGCGGCGACGTGTTTGCGGTGAAAATCCTCCAGCGTGCGCACGCTGGTCGTGCCCACGGCGACGCGGCGCGTGCCGGGCGCGGGGGCGAGCGCGGCGGCCTGGGTGGCGGCGGGCACCTCGTAGATTTCGCGGTGGATGGCGTGGGCCTCGATGGTGTCGGTGGCGATGGGTTTGAAGGTGCCCAGTCCGACGTGAAGGGTGAGGTCGGCGGTGCGCACCCCGGCGGCGTGAAGTTTTTCCAGCAACTCGGGCGAGAAGTGCAGCCCGGCGGTCGGCGCGGCGGCGGCGACCTGGCGGGCGCGGTTGGCATACACGGTTTGGTAACGCTCCAGATCGACGCGGCGTTCGTCGGCGGTGTGCTGGCGCTCGATGTAGGGCGGGAGCGGCGCCTCGCCGAGGCGGTTGGCGACGCCGACGATGGTTTCTCCGTCGGGAAAAACATGGAAACGCACGCGAGCGGCGCCCTCGGCGTCTTTTTCGAGCACGGAGCCGGTGAAGGCGTCCGCGATGCCGAAGGTGGCGCCGGGCGGGAGTTTCTTGCCCGGGCGGAGCAGGCACCACCAGTCGTCCGGATCGCGGCCGGCGGCGGGGCGGAGGAGGAGGCATTCGACGGCGCCGCCGGTGGGGCGGCGGGCGAGGAGGCGGGCGGGGAGGACGGCGGCGTTGTTGCGGAAGAGGGTGTCGCCGGGGCGGAGGTATTCGCCGAGATCGGAGAACACGCGGTGCTCGATGCGGTGTTCGGCGCGATGGACGACGAGCAGGCGCGAGGCGTCGCGCCGGGCGGCGGGGGTCTGCGCGATGAGACGGGCGGGCAGATCGTAGTCGAAAAGGTCGGTGGCGAGCGGCGGCATAAAGGCGGGGTCGGGCAGGGAAAACGGCGGGAGGCGCGGGCGCGAGCGGGTTTAGCGTGCGCGAATCTGGCGCGCGCGGCTTTCGGTTCGCACAAGGGCGGAGGCGGGCCCGGGTCGGTGGCGAGGAGGAGCAAGCAGCACTCCTTATTTGCGTTACGAATTTTTGACTGCGTTTTCCCGGCTTCGTCTTGTAGTGCTCGCCCTCCTGCATGAAATCGAGCCGCCGCTTCACCTTCGCCCTTATGTTGGGGGACCTTGCGAGCGTGTTCCTGGCTTTCAACGCGGTGGCGGTCTTGCGCGGCATCGTCACGGTGGACACGCCGCTGATCTGGCCGCTGCTGGTGCCATTGTTGGTCCTGGTGGCCGCCTTCGGGTTGATTGACGGCTACTCGGCGCGCACCGATTTTTTGTCCCTCGACTACGCGAGCCAGCATCTGGTCGCGGTGGTGACGGTGATGGTGGCGATGCTCCTGGTGACCTTTGTTTTTATCCGGGCCGAGTACTCGCTTCAGCAAAGCCGGTTGATGGTGATGCTGGCCTTTATGCTGATCGCGCCTTTGGGGCTGGCGCAACGTCGGCTGCTGGCGGTGCGGCGGGCGGCGGTGCGGCGCTATCACACCTTGGTTTTTGTGGGCGACGAGGCGAGCGCGAAGGTCTTCGCCGAGGAGAGCGAGCGGGTGGGTTTTGAGCGTCCGGTGGCCTACGCCGCCGCCTGCGCGGACGAGGCGACGGCGGAGCGTCCGGCGCTGGCCGCGGTGCTAGACCGCATCGACGCGGGGATCCTGAGCGCGGAGGCCATCGTGTTGCGCGAGACGTCGCGGGAGTTGCCGGCGGGCCTGCCGCAGCGACTGGTCAAGCTGCACTTCGCGG
>JBBRHC010000217.1:0-6629 GCA_038223295.1 Opitutales bacterium | reverse complement strand
CCTAGAATGAGCAGGAAGGCGAAGCCAAAGGCGACGCGTTGACCGATGGTGAGGGCGGATGATTTCATAGAAATGGACGAGTTGACGGGGGCACCTCGGGTTATCGGCACGTTTTGATTTAAAATTATCCGCAAGGTTGCTTTTGTTTATTCTTCGCGGGGGAAATTCTTCGCTTCATCGGGCGGCTCGATTTCGGCGGGCGGGCGGGTGTATCCGCTGGAATTCGCTAAATCGCGCGACGCTTGTGCCGTAGTAACAGGAAAGCGCCCAACCATCTTTTGCCCCGAAGTCATGACGATTCCTCTCTCCGCCAATCCCTACATCGATGATGAAATTCGTCGTCGGATCGAAAAGTGTCCCAAGCTGGCCTCCTTGCAGAGCATCAACCGCAAACTCGCCGGTCTGGTGAACTCCGAGCAGAGCTACAATTCCCAGATCGCCGAGATCATCCGCCGCGATCCGTCACTCACCGCGCGTCTGCTGCGCATGGTAAACAGCGTGTACTTCGGCCTGAGCGCCAAGGTGAACAACATCGAGGAGGCGGTGCTTTATCTGGGCCTGCGCCAGATCCGCGAATTGTCCCTGGCCACGCCGGTGATCGAGGACCTGGAGCGGATCAGCCCGTCTTCGCTGAAAATGCCGTGGCGCGAATTGTGGAAACATTCCATCGGCACGGCGATCATGACGCGCGAGATCCTCGCGACCACCGACCTGCTGATCGATGATGACACGGACTACATCATGGGCCTGCTGCACAACGTGGGCAAGGTCGTGCAGGCCACGGCGTGGCCGCAGGAATTCGCCGAGGCGGTCCACCGCGACTACGCGGACGACGCCGCGGTGTGCGCGGCGGAAAGCCAGACGTTTGGCTGGGACCACGCGGCGATCGGCGGCCACTATTTGGAGAAACACCAGTTGGCCCCCGAGATCGTCGAGGCGGTGCGCCATCACACCCACCCGGGCGAGGCGGGCGACTACCGCGTGTATGCGGCGGCGGTGCAAGTGGCCGATCTGGTGGTGCGCGAGACCGGAGTGCGCGGCGGCTTCGAGCGCATTCCCGAACTCGGCGAAGGCGCGTGGGCCGACTCGGAGGGATGGAGCATCCTCTTTGCCGAAAAAGAGCGCGAGGCGTCGCTGGCCCGCGCGGCGATAGAAAACATCATGGCCCGCCTGCCGGGGATGCTGAGCGGAATGGTGTGACCAACCGGGCTGATCGCGCATGAACACCTCAACCGAGTTACTGAATACGGCCGCTCCCGTTGCGGCGTTGGCTCCCTGGGCCGACAGCCTTGAGCTGGCGGTCGTCTTCGATCCCTCAACCAAACGGATCCTTGAGGTGAATCGCGCGTTTGCGCGCAAGTTCGGCCAGCCCGGGCCTTCATGGCGCGCCCAGTGTTTCACCAGTCTGCTGCACGGCGACGATGCGGCGGACTGGGCGCAAGCGTCGGTGCGGCTGGAGCGGCCGCCGTTTCACATTTCGCGCGAGCACCGCTGGCAGACGGCGCAGGGCTGGCGGTGGATCGCGTGGGAGGAGACCGCGATCCGGGATGCCGAGGGCGACGTGCGGGAGGTGCGCGCGATCGGCCGCGATGTCACCAAACACAGGCTGGCCGAGGAGCATTTCCGCAAGCTCGCCCAGGCCGTGGAGCAGGCGCCCGTTTCGATCATCCTGACGACGCCCGGCGGCACGCCGCAATACGTCAACTCGCGCTACACCGAGGTGACCGGCTACACGCTGGAGGAAATCTTCGAGGAGCAGATTCCGCTGCTACGCGAAGGGCACCCGAGCGAGGCCGCCTACCGGCATTTTTGCACCTTGGTCGCCGCCGGCCACAAGTGGTCGGGCGAGCTGCATTCACGCCGGAAGGACGGCTCCAACGTATGGGAGTTCGTGCAGGTGTCGCCCATCCGCAACCAGCTCGACGAGATCACTTATCTACTCTGTCTCCGCGAGGACATCACCGAGCGCAAGACGCTCGAGGACCAGTTACGCCACGCGCAGAAGATGGATAGCCTCGGCACGCTCGCCGGCGGCATCGCGCACGATTTCAACAACATCATTTCGATCATCCGCGGGTTCACGGAGCTTTCCCAGACCCTCCCGCCGGCCGATCCGCGGCTGGACCGTTACCTGCGTGCGGTGCACGATGCGGCGCTGCGCGCGTCGTCGCTGGTGGCGCAGATCCTTTCCTTCAGCCGCAAGAGCGAGGTCGCCTACCGCGCGGTGCAGGTGAACTCGCTGGTCAACGAGCTCGCGGGCATGTTCACCGAGACCTTTCCGCGGAACATCGAGATACTTCGCGAGCTCGACGAAACGATCGAAGCCTTTGCGGCCGATCCCGACCAGATCCGCCAGGTCCTGCTCAACCTCTGCGTGAACGCGCGCGACGCGATGGAAAGCGGCGGCACGCTTACGATCGCCACCGGGCGCGTTTACGGAAAGGAAATCGCCAATCTCAAGGTGGATCCCACCCAGGACTATGTGCACGTGCGCGTCGCCGACACCGGCAGCGGCATGACTCCGGAAGTGCGGGCACGCATCTTCGAGCCGTTTTTCACCACCAAAAAAGACCATGGCGGCACTGGGCTCGGGCTCGCGGTGGTTTACGGCATCGTGGCCAACCATCAGGGCATGCTGGATATCGAGAGCGCCCCGGGTCAGGGCACGGTTTTCCATGTTTATCTGCCGCTCAAGGTGCGTGCGGAGGAGCGGCTCGCTCATTCCCCGAACTTGAAGCAGGTGCACATCCCGCCCGGCATCGAACACATCCTGCTGGTCGAGGACGAAACGCCGATCCAGGACATGTTGGGCGCGGTGATGCGCAGCGCCGGATACTCGGTGCAGTTGGCGGCCGACGGGACCGAGGCCATCGATTGCATTCTCGAAGCCGAGGCGCGCCTCGATCTCGTGGTGCTCGATCTCAACATGCCCCGTCTCGGCGGCATCGAGGTGCTCAAGGTCTTGCGCCAGCATTGGCCGGAGGTTCCGGTGCTCGTGGTGACGGGTAATCTCAACACCGAGGCCGCGGCGGAACTCAAGCTCCTCGGTCAGGAAGACGTCATCGAGAAGCCGTTCGAGCTCTCTCTCTTCGGCAAGAACGTGCGCCGATTGCTCGACGCCGGCCGGCCCCGCCCGCAGTAATCCGCCTCGGAGCGGCTATCGTATCTCAACCATTTTCGCCCATAAAAAAGGGAGGCCGAACACCGGCCTCCCTTTTTTGCGTGGTTGGAGAGGAGTGCGACTCAGCCGACCTGCGATAGACGCTGTATGGTTTCGGGGGCGACGACGCGCTCGATGTCGAGGAGGGTCTTCACGACGTTCTTCACCTTGGCGATGCCGAGCAGGAAGGAGGTGTCGATGCGCGCGCCGAAGTCGGGCGTGGGCTCGATTTCCGCACCGGTGAGGCTCACGACTTCCTCAACGCTGTCCACCACGAGGCCCATCTGGATGTTGCGGCCGGCATCGAGCGCGATCTGCACCACCACCACGCAGGTGCGCTCGGCGAACTCTGCGCGAAGTCCGAATTTGATGCGCAGGTCGATCACGGGAATGACGCGACCGCGCAGGTTGATGACGCCTTTTACGAACTCGGGCATCTGGGGGACGGGGGTGATTTTTTGCAGGCGGATGATCTCGCGGACCTTCAGGACGGCGATGCCGTAGGCCTCGTTATCGAGGACAACGGTCAGGTATTTTCCGGCCAGGCGGGAGGTGTCGGCGGTGACAAGGGTGCTCATGATGAATCGTGCGTAAACGCGGGTTGGAGTGCGAAGGGCTGCCAAGGGTATCGGCACCGGGCGGGCCGAATTGAGGAGCCGCGCCGATTATTTGTTTAAGAGGTAAAGTCGCCGCCCTTGCGTGACGTAATCAGCGCTAGCCGCAACCGCCTCCCTCACCGCCATGTCATTACAGGCCACCGCATTTTCCTTCCTCGACGACCTTTCCAGCCGATTTGCCTGTGAATCCATTTTTGCGCGCGCGGATAGCGACGAGGGCTTGATCCCTTCCTACAGCCTGCTGACCGAGATCCTCGGACACGTCGCGGATGAGCCGGGTCTGCTCGGTCCGTTGCAGGCCCTGCAAGTCCGCCTGGATGGGTTGCTCACCGATGCGCGACCGTTCGACCAAACGGCGGAAAATCACCTCAAGGATGTCGCCGGTTGGCTGCCGACCGCGCTTGCCGCCGCCCGCAATGGCGAGGCACCGGCTGAACTCGCCGTGAGAGACGAACACAAGCCGGCGGACGCGGCGGTGGCGACCGACGAGCCGGAGCTGGCGGCGGACGGGGTGCTCGTCCTCGACTTGGCGGAAAACAGCGAACTCCTCGGCGAATTTCACTCGGAGGCGCTGGATCATCTTCAACAAATCGAGGCGGCGTTGCTGGTGCTCGATGCGACGCCCGGCGACCGCGATGCGCTCAACGGCCTGTTCCGCTCGTTTCACACCATCAAGGGGGTTTCGGGGTTTCTCCACCTCGGGCCGATGCACCGGCTCACGCATGAAGTGGAGTCGCTGCTCGATCTCGCGCGCACCGAGCGCCTGCGCCTCACGCCCGCGATCATCACCGAGATCCTCAACAGCCGCGACGCTATCGTCGAAATGATCGGCCAGATCACCGTCGCGCTTGAGAAAGGAAAAGAGCCTGAGAAAGTCATTCCCGTTTCCCGGTTAATCTCCGCCGTGCGCAAGCTCGCGGCCGGAGAGCAGCTCGAGTCCGCTCCGCCGCAGGCCGCCGCCGTCCCCTCCGAGACCGGCGCGCGTCAAGCCGCGACTGCTTCGTCATCCGTGCGCGTGAACACCGACAAACTCGACTCTCTGGTCGATGTCGTGGGCGAGCTGGTCATCGTGCAAAGCCAGTTGCTTGAGTCCGCCAAAAGTCTGGAAACCGGCGGTTCGACCCTGCCGCGCAACCTCGCGCAGCTCGGCCGCATCACAAAGGAACTCCAGATCACGGCTATGTCGTTGCGGATGGTGCCGATCAAACCGACCTTCCAGCGCATGGAGCGTCTGGTGCGCGACCTCTCGCGCGATTTCGGCAAACTTGTGGCCTTCGAGACCACGGGCGAGGACACCGAGATCGACCGCACCGTGGCCGAGGAGATCGTGGATCCGCTCGTCCACATGGTGCGTAACTCGCTCGATCACGGGCTTGAAACCAACGCGCAACGGCTCGCCGCCGGCAAATCCGAGCAGGGCAGGTTGCGCCTCGGGGCCTACCACGAAGGCAGCAATCTCGTGATCGAGCTCTCCGATGACGGACGCGGCATCGATCGCGCCCGCGTATTGGAAAAAGCCCGACGCCAGGGCCTCGTCGCCGACGGCGTGACGCCGCCCCCCGACGAAATCGTGAACCTGATTTTCCTGCCCGGTTTCTCCACCGCCGAGAAGGTCACGTCGGTCTCCGGTCGCGGCGTGGGCATGGATGTGGTGAAACGCAACATCGAGCGCCTGCGCGGCCAGGTGCAGATCGAGACGGAGCCGGGCGCGGGCACGACCTTCCGCATCCGCCTGCCGCTCACCACCGCGATCATCGATGGCCTGCTCGTTCGCGTGGGCGCGGACCGTTTTATCTTGCCGACCCTCACCGTGCAGGTGGCGCTACGCCCCTCGCGGGATATGCTTTCGACCATCCAGGGCAGCGCCGAGGTCATTGATCATCGCGGACGTATCCTGCCCCTGCACCGCCTGCACCGCCGCTTCGGCATCGAAGGCGCGGTCACCGATCCCACCCAAGGCATCGTCGTCATCATGTCGGTCGGCGGTCGAGCCTATGCGCTGCTGGTGGACGAACTGCTCAACAAGCAGGAAGTCGTGATCAAAAACCTCGGCGCCTACCTGCAAAATCTGCCTGGCGTGGCCGGCGGGGCCATCCTCGGCGACGGCACCATCGCGCTGATTCTCGACCCGGCCTCGCTCTGCTCGGGCTGAACCCCGCCCTCCCTCCATGACGCCCACCTTTGACCAAGTCTGCGCCCGCGCGCTTTCGCTGCCCTGCTCGCCGGCGCTGCTGCCGCGCTTGATCTCGCTGTTGGAAAATCCCGACGCCGCCATCGAGGACCTCGCCGCGCTGATCCAACTCGACCCCGTGTTGGCGAGCGCGACCGTGCGCATGGCCAACTCGGTTTTTTTCTCGGGCGGCACGCCGGTGGACACCGTGTCGCAGGCGGTCATGCGCCTGGGCGCGCGCGAGCTTTACCGGCTCGCCGCGCTCTCGCTGGCCTCGCGCTGGATGGCGATCGAGGCCGATGGCTACCGTTGGGAGGCGGGTGATTTTTGCCGCGCCTCGCTGGTCAAAGCCGTGGCGGCGGAGGCCCTGGCGCAGCTCACCGGACAGGCCGATCCCGCGCTCGCCTACACCTGCGGGCTGGTGCACGACATCGGTAAGCTGGCGGTGGCGTTCAGTTGCGCGCCGAGTTTTGCGGCGATCCGCGCGCGCACCGCGGAGACCGGCTGCACGTGGCTCGCGGCGGAGAAGGCGGAGCTGGGCTTCAACCATGCGGCGGTGAGCGCGCGGTTGTTGGCGGAGTGGCGTTTCCCCGAGGCGTGCGTGGCGGGGGCGGCGCACAACCCGCCGACACCGGAGCAACTCACGCCGGAGCAGCTGGCGTTGGCGGCGCATGTGCACGCG
>JBBRHC010000216.1:0-6647 GCA_038223295.1 Opitutales bacterium | reverse complement strand
AACAGCCGGCGAAACTCCAGCGCCTCCTCCTTGCCCGGCTCCAGCATCAGCGCCATGTCCACCTGGTTGTTGCGCAACAATTCCACCATGCGCGGCCCATCGCCCGGCTCCAGCCGCAGCGTGCAGTCCGGGAAACTCTGCCGAAACTCCCGCAGCACCGTGGGCAACAAATGTTGGCACGTAGTCACACTCGCCCCCACCCGCAGCCGTCCCCGCCCCCAGGTCCCGATCTCCTCCAGCGCCGTGCGCGCGTCATGCATGTCGCGCAGGATGCGCTCCGCCGCCGGCCGCAAGAGCTCACCCGCCTGGGTCAGAAAAACTTTCTTCCCCACCCGCTCGAACAAAGGCACTCCCACATCCTGCTCCAGCGCCTTGATCGTGTGGCTGATCGCCGACTGCGTAAGGTGCAGATCCTTGGCCGTCTGCGTAAAACTCCCGCACCGCGCCAGGGTGGCGAAGGCGAGCATCTGACGGCTGTCTATCGTGGAAGTCATAAGGGTTTGCCGGATGCCCGATCATGAACGTTGGTCATCCAAAAGATTAAAACCTTGAACAGCACTTTTCGGACCACCCCCCCTGGCATGGCACGCGTCGGGCTTAGTTCCATGGCCACCACGATGTCGCAACGCATACCCAGTCCCTCGTTCGCCGGCATGGGCGGACGTCTGCGCCTGGGCTTCATCCCGCTCACCGACGCCGCGCCCATCCTTATCGCCCAAACTCTAGGCCTCTTCGCCAAGCGCGGCCTCGACGTCGAGCTGAGCCGCGAGGTCGGCTGGGCCACCGTGCGCGACAAGATCATCTACCGCGAGCTCGACGCCTCCCACGCCGTCGCGCCCATGGTCGTGTCCACCACCCTCGGCCTCGGCTGCCTCGCCTCGCCCTGCCTCACCGCCTGCGTGCTCAGCGCCCACGGCAACTCCATCACCCTCTCCGCCGCCCTCTGGCAAGCCGGCGTGCGCGACGCCACCACCCTGCGCGACGAGATCCGCCGCACCCGCCACGAACGCCTGCTCGTGCTCGGTGTCGTTTTCACCCACTCCGCCCAACACATCATCCTCCGCGACTGGCTGCGCGGCGCCCAGATCGACCCCGACAAAGACGTCCGCATCGTCGTCGTCCCCCCGCCCCAGCTCCACCGCAACCTCGCCGCCGGCACCATCGATGGCTACTGCGTCGGCGATCCCTACAACACCCAGGCCGTGCGCGAGAAAACCGGTTGGATCGCCGCCATCTCCGCCAACCTCGCCCCCGGCCACCCCGAGAAGATCTTCATGGTCCGCGAGGACTTCGCCACCGCCCGCGCCGAGGAACACCTCGCCCTCGTCAGCGCCCTCCAGGAGGCCGCCGTCATCTGCGATGACGAGGGCTTCCGCCCCGAGCTCGTCCGCATCCTCGCCCGCCCCGAGTACCTCAACGTCCCCGCCAAAACCCTCGCACCCGCCCTCATCGGCCCGCTCGAGCTCGGGCGCGGCGCCGAGACCGTATCCGCCGCGCACTACCTGCGCTTCGCCCGCGACGAGGCCAACGTGCCCACACCCCTCCGCGCCCAGTGGATGATCGACGGCTTCGTGCGCCACGGTCTCATGCCCAAGGGCCAGGGCCTGCCCCCCGACCTCGCCCGCCGCGTCTTCCGCGCCGACCTCTTTTCCCAAGCCCGCGCCCGCCAGCCCAGCCTGGCGCCGACTGCGATCGCTTAGCAAAATCCTCCGCCCCCGCGATCGCGCCCACCCCTGCCCGCAGTCGCCGACTCTCCCGCCGCCACCGCCGCCACCGCCCCAACCGCCCACCCGCGGCCGGTGGCCCCGACCCCCGCGTCGAGCGGCCACGCAAATCATCATGAACGGCAATTTTCTCGGCTATGAAACCGGGTGCGCCGCGCCAAAAATTTCACGAATCCGTCCACAAGTTTTCCTCATCATTTTAAGAAATTCTTTGAAATCGCTTTCTTCATCGCCCGCCGCCCGCTGGCACGCCCAGCGCTAAGAATATCCGCGTTCGCACCCATCATCCACCACGCCGTCCCGCCTCCTTTTCCCCCGCCGACCCTTCCCTCTCCCCTCAACCTTTTTCGCCCACTCCACCGCCACCTATGCACCCGACCCAGCCCACCTCCTCCCCCGCGCGTTCGCTTGATCGCCGCGGCTTCCTCACCCGCGCCGCCTCCGGCCTCGGAGCCGCCGCCCTCCTCGGCACCGGCCTCTCCGGCCGCGCCCTGGCCCAGGGCGCGCCCGCCGTCACCGGCGCCGCCTCCACCCCGGAGCAAGCCAACGTCTCGTTCGGCTTCATCGCGCTCACCGATTGCGCCCCCATCGTCATTGCCCACGAAAAAGGCTTTTTCAAAAAACACGGCATCAACGCCACCATCAAGAAGGGCGCCAGTTGGGCCGCCATCCGCGACATGCTCAGCTCGGGCGACATCCACGGCACCCACATGCTTATCGGCATGCCCTTCGCCTCCACCATGGGCCTCATGGGCTCGCCCAAGAAACCCATGGTCATCCCCTGGATGATGAATCGCAACGGCCAGTCCATCTCCCTGAAGAAAGACCTACTCGGCAAAGTCGCCGCCGACCCCAAGGCCCTCAAACCCTTCGTCGATTCCGCCAAAAAACTCGGCGAACCCCTCACCTTCGCCATGACCTTCCCGCCCGGCACCCACGCCATGTGGATGCGCTACTACCTCGCCGCCGGCGGCATCCACCCCGACAAAGACGTCAACCTCATCACCATCCCGCCCCCGCAGATGGTCGCCAACATGAAGATCGGCAAAATGGACGGCTTCTGCGTCGGCGAGCCCTGGGGCGCCCGCGCCATCGCCGACGGCATCGGCTACACCTCCGTCACCACCCAGGACATGTGGAAAGACCACCCCGAAAAGGTCCTCGCCTTCACCGGGGAGTTCGCGACCAAAAACCCCAAGACCGTCAAGGCCGTCCTCAAAGCCATCCACGAGGCGTCCGTCTGGCTCGACGACACGGCCAACCGCCCCGAGATGTGCGAGATCGTATCCAAACCCAACTACATCAACTGCCCCAAGGAAATCCTCCTCGGCCGCATGCTCGGGAACCTCGACTACGGCGACGGCCGCAAGACGACCGACGAGTTCCCGATGCATTTCTCCAAGCGCAACTGCAACTACCCGCAGGCCAAATACGGCCTCTGGTGGCTCACCCAGTTCCGCCGCTGGGGCATGGTCTCCGGCGCCCCCGACTACCAAGGCATCGTCGCGAAGGTTCTCCGCCCCGACATCTACACCGAGACCATGGCGGAGCTCGGCATCACCGACCGCGGCGCCGACAACTCCCCCTTCACCCTCTTCGACGGCGTCTCCTTCGACCCCGCCGGCGACCTCGAGACCTACGCCAAGGGCTTCCCCGTTCACTCCCTCAAAGGCTGATCCGCCTCCTGCCGGCGTGGCACGGGCGTCCCGCCCGTGATCGGGCGGGCATCCCGCCCGCCCCCGTAAGCCCGCTTCGGGAGCGGGGGGAACCACCGCCTCTCCCCCCTTTTTTCAGTCTCGCGCCACGCCCACCGTCCTCTCGCCGCCGCCCACTCCGCCCCCATGAACACCACCGCCCGCAACGTCATCGTCAACACCGTCAGCCTGCTCGCCGGCCTGCTCCTCTGCCTCGGCTTCTGGTCGTTCCTGAGCGCGACCGTGGCGAAGGAGCTCCCCACCCCCTTCGCCACCTGGGAGGTCGCGAAACCCTACGTCCTCGAGCCCCTCGCCAAGCGCGGCGAGCAGGATCAGGGCATCCTCCGCCTCGTCGGTTATTCGCTCATCCTCGTCGCCAAAGGCTACGCCATCGCGCTCCTCGTCGGCACGCCCATCGGTTTTTTCCTTGGCCTCTCCAAAGGCTTCGCCCGCGTCTTCGATCCCATCGTCCAGGTCCTCCGCCCCGTCTCCCCCCTCGCCTGGCTTCCCCTCGGCATGGTGCTCTTCCTCAGCACCGGCTCGCAGGCTTTGGAGAACGGCGCGCTCTTCACCATCGCGATTTGCGCCATGTGGCCGACCGTGCTCAACACCGCCGTCGGCGTGCGCGCCATCCCCCAGGATTACCTCAACGTCGGCCGCGTCCTGAAGCTCTCCCGCACCAAGATGCTCTTCAAGATCATGGTGCCCTCCACGCTCCCCTACATGTTCACCGGCTTCCGTCTCTCGCTCGGCATCGCCTGGCTGGTCATCGTCGCCGCCGAGATGCTCACCGGCCGCACCGGCGTCGGCTCCTTCCTCTGGAACGAGTACAACAACGCCAACTACGGAAACATCATCTTCTCCATCCTCACCATCGGCATCATCGGCTACATCCTGGACCGCCTGATGAGCGTGGTCGAAAGCCGCTTCAAAACAGCCTGATTATATACGATTTATGATGGATGATGTGCGATGAAATGAACATGCCCCGATCCGATTCAGCACTTTCTGGCCGTGACGAGCATCATCGCGAAGATGCGCACCAGCTCGTCGGCTTCTTCACGCAAAAGCTTGAGACGGGGCTCCGTCAAAAACCCGCCGCGCTCGATGTATTCGATCCAGAACAAACATTCGTCCGCCTCCTCCAGCACGATCGCCACCTTGTTGGCGAAACCGGCGCGCGACTTGCCCCGCTGCGTAGCCCGATAATTCGCCGCCACGGATGCGGAGGCGCGAATGATCTGCTTCCCCGCGTTCAAAGCCGCCGGCCGCGTTGGCAGAGCCCCGGCCATCTCTGCGCGACGCAACGCAAAGATCATCGTCCGCTCGCACATTTCGCCGGGAGTCATGCCTGAGCCCGTCTCACATCATCCATCTCACATCAAACATTCTCCCATGAGCTTTCTCGACCTCCACCACGTCTCCAAGTCCTACGGCGCCACCCCGGTTCTCCACGACGTCAACCTCTCCATCATCGAGGGCGAGTTCGTCGCCATCGTGGGCTATTCGGGCCAGGGCAAGACCACCCTCATGTCGATGATCGCCGGCCTCATCAAACCCGACTCCGGCACCATCACCCTGGAGGGCAAACCCGTCACCGGCCCCGGCCCAGATCGCGGCCTGGTTTTCCAAAATTATTCCCTGCTCCCCTGGCTCACCGTCGCGGAAAACATCGCCCTGGCCGTCGATTCGGTCTTCCCCGTAAAGTCCGCCGCCGAGCGAGCCGCCCACGTCGCCAGATACATCGCGATGGTGAAGCTCAGCCACGCCGCCGACCGCCTGCCACGCCAGCTCTCCGGCGGCATGCGCCAGCGCGTCTCCGTCGCCCGCACCCTCGCCATCAACCCCCGCATCCTCCTCCTCGACGAGCCCCTCTCCGCCCTCGACGCCCTCACCCGCGCCAATCTCCAGGACGAGATCTCCGACATCTGGCAGTCCGACAAAAAGACCGTCGTCCTCATCACCAACTCCGTGGACGAGGCCCTCTACCTCGCCGACCGCGTCATCCCGCTCACCATCGGCCCCGGCGCCACCCTGGCCGCGCCGATCACCATCGATCTGCCCCGTCCGCGCGACCGCAAGGCCCTCAACCACGAGCCCGAGTTCAAGCGCCTCCGCGCCCAGATCACCGACCAGCTCCTCGGCTACGGCGCCAAGGCCCGCCAGACCGTCACCCGCAAACTCGTCCTCCCCGACATCCTCCCCGAGGACCTCGACCAGCCCCGCGTCAACCGCCCCCCCCGCCGCCCCTCCGAGGAAAAACGCGAAACCGTATCCATCTAACCAATACCCTCCACGCCCGTCATCCGCGCCCCCCTCCGCCGTCTCCGGCCACATCATAAATCATCAATAATAAATCATAAATTCCGTGAGCCCTTTCCTCGACCTCTCCCAGCTCCACAAAACCTTCCCCACCCCGAAGGGTCCGCTCACCGTGGTGAAAGATTTTAACCTCCAGGTCCGCAAAGGCGAGTTCATCGCCCTCATCGGCCACTCCGGCTGCGGCAAGTCCACCGTCCTCTCCATGATCGCCGGCCTCGCCGACGTCTCCCGGGGCGGCATCGTACTCGCCGGCAAAGAGGTCTCCAATGCCGGCCCCGATCGCGGCGTGGTTTTCCAGGCCCCCTGCCTCCTCCCGTGGTACACCGCATTCGAGAACGTCATGCTCGGCGTCGATCAAGTCTACTACACCGCCAGCAAACTCGAACGCCGCCAGATCGCCGAATACTACCTCTCCGTCGTCGGCCTGGCCGATGCCATGCACAAGCGCCCCGCCGAGCTCTCCCAGGGCATGCGCCAGCGCTGCGGCATCGCCCGCGCCTTCGCCCTTTCGCCCAAGATGCTCCTCCTCGACGAGCCCTTCGGCATGCTCGACAACCTCACCAAGATGGAGCTCCAGGACGTCCTCCTCGACCTCTGGCAGCGCGATCAAAAAACCGCCCTCATCGTCACCCACGACGTCGACGAGGCCCTCTACCTCGCCGACCGCGTCGTCATGATGACCGACGGCCCCGAAGCCACCGTCGGCGACATCTTCGAGGTAAATTTCCCCCGCCCCCGCAACCGCCGCCAGCTCCTCGAAGACCCCGCCTACTACGAAGCCCGCGAGTACCTTATCCATTTCCTCAACGAACGCAGCCACCCCCGCCCCGCCCGCGGCCCCGCCCGCCGGCGCGCCGCGCCGCCGCCGCGGCGCCCCGCCCGGGGGGCGGGGGGGGGGGGACGGCGG
>JBBRHC010000215.1:0-6687 GCA_038223295.1 Opitutales bacterium | reverse complement strand
CTATGCGCTGCCGTGGGCTATCCTCCTCGTTACGAAAGGCTTGTATAAGCTGGAGAACGATTCCGGAGGGGGTTTTCTTATGGCGGAAAAACATGCAGGTCCGTAATTTGCAGATAATTACAAAAAAGCAAGCTAAATACTTATTTATAGGCACTACAGAATTAAATTAAAATACGTGTGTTGGTAATTAACAACTTACGTAATTAAGACACCGGAAATTACGAAAAATGCCTTCCGAGCACCGAACTCGGGCTAGCGCGCGTCGGACGGCGCCCGGCCAAACGCGCGTCGGAAACGTCGCGAGAAGTAGAGCGCGTCCGCGTAGCCCACCTCTCGCGCGATCTCGGCCACGGAGAGATTGGTCTGCCCCAGCAACTGCCGCGCAAAATCCAGCCTCAGCTTTTCGCTAAACCGCTGTGGCGTCGTGCCCAGCGCGGCGCGAAACAAATGACTAAAACGCGAGGCCGACAGCCCGCAGTGCGCGGCCAGTTTTTCCAACTGAAACGGCTCGGCCGGGTGCGCCGCCAGGTAGTGCGCCGCGCGCTGCACCCTCGCATCGACCCCGGCATATCCCTCGTCCCCACTCAGGCGGAAAGTCCATAACAGCGCCTCTTCCAACGCATTCATCGCCAGGTCGTCCCCGCCGGCCCCGCCCAGCCGTCCCGCGGTCAGCATGCGGTCGAGCGCGGCGTTGACCGCCACCTCCGTCGGCCCGCGCAAACCCAGGCGCCCCACCTTCGGAGCGATCTCCGGCCACATCAGCCAGGCCAGCCAGTGGGGCCGCGGCCGGAAGTGCGCCCAGCGCAGATGCCAGCGCCCCGTCTCCGCGTCCGTGGAGTAGTCCTGGACCGCCCCCGGCGCATAGAGCACCGCATCGCCGGCATCGAGCCGCAGCTCGCGATCCTTGAGCCGCACCCGACCCGAGCCGGCCCGCGTCACGATGAGCAGCCAATCGCCACTGCCCCGCGGCCGCCAGTTGGTGTAGCCGCGCCCTTCGCGAAACTCGCTGCACACGATGGGATCGGCCGAGACATTGGTCGTGATGGGGCGAACCGGGAGCATTGCAGCAGGATAATCCATAAACTCGGCCGGGCAATCCATTCCCTCGTGCCGGGGGTTTTCGATATGCTGACGCTACGTTCACCACTCCCCCACCCGACCATGATCACCCCCTCCGATACGCAATCCGACGCCGGCCTCGCCGTCGCTTCCACCTCCTTTGACTCCGCCCACGCGGCCCCCGTGATCTCAGCCGCGCAGGTCGAGCAGTTTCATCGCGACGGCTGGTGCGTGGTGGACGCCCTTTTCGAGCCCGCCGAGATCGCCGCCATCGAGGCGTTCTTCGAGGCGTTTAAACAAAACGGCGTCGCCGCCTACGACGACGGTCTCACCTTCGAACAGATCGACCCCGCCCAGCGCCAGCTCCGCGCCATGCACCCGCACCGCCACAGCGAGCGCGCCAAACTCTGGGCGCTGCACCCGCGCGTCATGGACGCGCTGGCCGCGCTGCTCGGCCAGCACGCGCTGCTCGTGCAGACGATGTATTACTTCAAGCCGCCCGGGGCGAAGGGCCAGGGCATGCATCAGGACAACTTTTACCTGCTCGCCGCGCCCGCCACCTGTATCGCCGCCTGGACCGCCATCGATGCCGCCACGCTCGACAACGGCTGCCTCTGGGTCGTGCCCGGCTCCCACCGCCACGCCATCCACTGCCCCAAGGAGGTGCCCGGCGAAAACTGGAACAACTACGGCGACTCCCACATCAACCCCTTCCCGCGCGAGGCCAAGCCCGTCGCGGTGGCCGTGCCGCGCGGCGCCACGATGTTCTTCGGCGGCCAGCTCATCCACGGCTCCGGCCCCAACCGCACCACGCACATCTCGCGCCGCACCTTCATCGGCCACTACGTCAACGAGAGCACCGCCTCGCTGTCGAAATACTACCACCCCATCCACAACGCCCGGGGCGAACTCGTTTCGACCGTCGCGCCGGATGCTGCCGGCGGTCCCTGCGGCGACGGCGTGGGCGGCGGTTCGCACTAATTCCAATTCGCTTTCAAAGTGATTCTAATTGGCCGAGGACGGCCAACCCTACATCGGATGCTTTGTGTAGCGTTGGCCGTCCCTGGCCAATCTTTGATGATAGTCTCATTTTGATCGCGAATTAGAATAAGCTGAGTCCGCCCGTCTCTACTCCGCGCGCTTTACGGGGCCTTCTCGGCCTCGGGTGGCGGCGGGCTCCATTCGCGCAACTGCACGAAAGCGTCGTCGTCAGCAGGATTGTGGCGAAGGATTTCCTTTACTATGAGCACGGAGTGCCCGGACGGGTGGATTTGGCGGGCCAAAGTGAGCAGTTCGGAGCCGGCGCGGGCATTTCGCGCCAAGGCGGAGCGCACGAGCAGTTGCAGCCGCAGGGGATCGTCGCCGCGGGCAAGCACGGGCAGTTCAAGCGCTTCAACCCGAGTGACCTCGGCGGCAAACCAATCGGGCGCGGCGCGGCGCGCCTCGCGGAGCAGGGTGAGCGCCCCGGCGTCGTCGGCGGCGCCGGCGCGCGCGGCGAAGGCGTCGGTAAAGGCCGCGAAGGAGGCCAGCGCAGGGGAAAGCTCGGGCGTCTCGGCCGCGACCGGCGCGGACTCGACGAGCGCTTTTTCCAAGCGCGCGCGCAGGGTCTGCAGCGCGCGCGAATCGGGGAAGGGGCCCTCGGCCAGGACAAGGACTTCGCGCGCGGTGCCAAGTCGCCCGGCTTCGAGCAGGGCCTCGAGCACGCGGACGTATAGCTTGAGCGAGCCGGGGTTGGCGGCGATGGAGTTGACGAGCATGGTCTGGGTGCCGGAGGCCCCTTCGATGCAGGCTTCGGCGAGCAGTTGGGAGTTCGTAAGCCAGGCGCGGCGAACCGGGCTCAGATTGGCGGAGGCGAGGGAGTTTTTTAAGTCGGCGGCGATCCGGCGTACGGCGGTCCAGTCGCGATCTTGTTGGGCGAGCTCGAGGCGGGTCCACAGCATGGGGTCAAGAGCCATCCCGCGCTCGGCGGCTTCTCGCTCAAGCTGATCCAAGCCGGGTCGATACCCGATCTCGGCCACGAGGTTCGCGGCCACCGGGTAGAGTTCGGGATCGGCGCCGTGGCGTAGGATCAGTCGATCAAAAGTGGCGCGGACGGCATCGGGGCGACCAGCGAGCTGGTTTTGTGTCAAAGCAAAGAGCAAAGGCTCGGGTTGGTCGGGGGTAATCGCATACAAACGCTGCAGCGCGGTCTCCATGGCGGGCAAATCACCCAGACGCCGGGTGGCGACGGCGAGCAGGCTATGCGGCGCGGGCGTCTGTGGCGACTCCCCGGCCCAGCGCTCCGCATAGGCGCGAGCCTCGACCAACTGGTTACCATCGAGCAGACGAGCGAGGGTGAACTCACGACGAAACGTGTCGGTTGGCGGGTAGGCTTTCTCCACCAGAGCATACGCCTCATCCCCTCGGCCCACGGCGACCAAGGAAAGAGCCGTATGCTGGTCCAGCCATCGATCGTCGCCGACGGGGCGCTCGCCCTCCGCCACGGCGGATAAGGTCTCGCGGGCGCGGAGGCAGGTCTGGGCTAGGATCTCCGGTTGATCGGATTCACGTAAAAGCGCGAAGAGCGTTTCCAGCAGGGGCCGACCGGGGTAGCCGTAGTCGAGCCCTGCGCGAAGCAAAACGACGGAATGAGGCAAGAGCCTCATTTGCAGGTAGATACGAGCGAGTTCGAGGCGCGCCACGTGATCGGCCGGATGGCGGGCGAGGCCACCGCGAAGCTCCCCGAAGCCGTCCTGGAACCGCCCGGCCTGAAGCGAATCGTGGGCCTGGGCGATCATCGCTTCGCCGCGGAGGCGGGAAATGCCGTCCCAACGCCAGGGGAGCAGCACATCCAGATAGCCGACTTGGTTGTGCGGGCTGCTGGCCTGGATGCGGCGGGCGACAACCGCCGTGCCGCCGAGGTAGCCCAGGATAGCCAAGGTAAGGACCCAAAGAACCACGCCGCGCAGACTGAAGTGCGGGTGATGGCGGCTGTAATCCTGTAGCGACGCGGCCAGGGCCTCGGATTGCGAAATGGAATCCGGATCGGAGCGCGGCACGGTCCTCAGGTTGAGCACGCCCGCGTGCCAGCGACCGCCAGGGACGGCAGGGGTCCCCCAGACGACGCGAATCGGTTTAGAATCCATGGCCAGACCGTGGCGCGCGGCCCCTAAGGCGGGCAAGACCGCCCGCGTAAGGCACGTTACGTTGCGGCGTAACGAGTAAACATTCAGTTACGTTCAGGTGAAGATTCCGCGCAGAGGGGACGCGGAGGATGTGGGGGCGCGGGTGACCCGTCAGCGCAGGAAGGCTTCGTGGAGGCCGCCGTCGACGGTGATGATCTGGCCGGTGGTCTTGCTCAGGCGCTGAGTGACGAGCAGGAAGTACGCCTCGGCTTGGTCGGCGGGCGTGATGGGGGCCTTGGTTAAAGTGCGGTCCGCGTAGAATTGGGCGAGTTTCGTCACGAGCGATTCGGTCGCTTCGGTGTCGGTGTAGAGGATGGCGTACTTCGCGAGGCTGCCGATCACGCGGTCTCGGGGAAACATCGCCGAGCCCTGGACCACGGTGGCGGGGGCGACGCCGTTTACCCGGACGAGCGGGGCGAGCTCGATGGCGAGCTCGCGCACGAGGTGGTTGGCGGCGGCCTTGGACGTGTCGTAGGCGAGCGAGCCTTTTTTGGCCACGGCGGCGTTGGCCGAGGTGGTCAAGACGAGGTTGCCGCGCAGGCCCTGCTGTTTCCAGGTCTTGTAGGCTTCGTCGGCGACCAAATAGCTGCCCGTGACATTGATCTGGAAGGTCAGTGCCCACTTGTCGTCGGGGATGTGGCCGCTGGTATCGCCGGGGACGAAAATACCGGCGGTGACGCAGATGGAATCAAAGCCGCCGTAGGCGAGCGCGACCTGGTCGAGCATGGCGCGGATGCTGGCGCGGTCGGTGACGTTGGCGGCGAGGCCGAGGGCCGGGCCGCAATTCGAGATGCCGGTGCCGGCCACGCCGATGCCCAGGCCGAGTTTGTCGGTGAGCTCCGTGGCGGTGGACTCGGCGGCGGCGGCGTTGAGGTCTACGCACACGAGGTGGGCGCCTTCCTTGGCGAGGCGGTGGGCGGTTTCCTTGCCGATGCCGGAGCCGGCGCCGATCACGACCACGACCTGGCGGGCGAGCTCCTTTTCGGCGGGCATGCGCTGGAGCTTCGCCTCCTCGAGCAGCCAGTACTCGATGTCGAAGGCCTCCTGCTGCGGGAGGGCGATGTAGCGGTCGATGGCCTCGGCGCCGCGCATGACCTCGACGGCGCAGTTGTAGAATTCGGCGGTGACGCGGCTCTCGGATTTGTCCTTGCCCCAGGCGATCAGGCCGAGGCCGGGGATGAGCACGACGGTGGGGTTGGGGTCGCGCATGGCGGGCGAGTGCGCCCGGCGGCAGACGTTGTAATAGGCGGTGTAATCGGCGCGGTATTGGTCGAGCGCGGCGGCGAGTTTTTGGCGGAGCGCGGCGGCGTCATCGGTCTGGGGATCCCAGGCGACGTAGAGGGGTTTGATCTTGGTGCGCAGAAAGTGGTCGGGGCAGGAGGTGCCGAGCGCGGCAAGGCGCGGGGCGTCGACGGAGTTGACGAAACGCAGGATTTTTTCGTCGTCCTGGATGGTGCCGATGAAGCGCTTTTGTTGGGAAACCTGGCCGCGGAGCCACGGCAGGATGGCGGCGAGGGTGGCGCGGCGTTCGGTCTCGGGCAGGGTATCGTGTTTCCGGCCGCCGAAGGCGCGGGCGTCGCCGCCCTTCGCGGCGTATTTCGCCTCTATGTAGGCGGAGGCTTTCTCAATGCAGTCGAGGGTCCGGGTGTAGCAGGCTTTTTCGTCGTCGGCCCAGGAGATGAAGCCGTGCTGGCCCATCATGATGGCGCGGACGGCGGGCTGGGCCCGGGAAATAGTCTGCATGGCGAGGCCGAGCTCGAAGCCGGGGCGCATCCAGGGGACGTAGGCCATCTGGCCGGCGAAAATCTCTTGGGTGAGCCGCTCGCAATTCGCCGAGGCGGCGATGGCGATGATCGCGTTCGGGTGCATGTGATCGACGAACTTGCCCGGCAGGAAACTGTGCAGCGGGGTGTCGATCGAGGAGGCGCGTGGGTTGAGGTTGAAGGTGGCGTGGGCCTGCATCGCGACCATGTCGTCCTCGGCCTGGGACTTCAGGCCGCGGTCGGCGCGGGTATGGTAAACGCCTTGGAGGGCGAGGAGTTTTTCTTGGTAGAGGGAGGAGAAAAACTCTCGGCCGGCGGTGCGCAGATCGCCGCCGGAGCCCTTCACCCAGAGGACCTCGACGGGCTGGCCGGTGATGGGGTCGGCGCCGCTGAGTTTGGAGGACGTGTTGCCGCCGCCGGTGTTGGTGATGCGCTGGTCTGAACCGAGGATGTTGGAGCGATAAACCAGGCGCCCGACGGGATCGAGCGAAGCGGCGCGGGCATCGTCCCAAGTGAAGTTAACGTGGGTGTAAGAGGACATCGGGGAGGAGTTTATGATTTATGATTAATGATTTATGATTGATGATTTATGATTTGCGGGGTTCGGGCGTGCCGGACTGGCGCGGGCGGCCGGGTGTGGGGGGATGCGGGCGGCGGGAGCGGCGGGGGGAAGGCGTAGGGCCAGCGCGCGGGGGCGGAGG
>JBBRHC010000214.1:0-6714 GCA_038223295.1 Opitutales bacterium | reverse complement strand
TTGGTCCGCCCGTATGGAGCCCAAGGCGGTTCTGATTTACCTTCTTGCCTCGGGCGTCGCGGGCATCGCGAGTGCATTTGCCATTTACCGAATGAGAACCCGGACCGGGGAAATGGATAAGCGACTACCGCTACTGGTCGCGATTTCTATTCTGCTGCTGTGTCTGCTCCCGCACCGGCGCAGTATGACGATGGTTTACCAAGACAATCCAGTTTCCTATCAGTAAAGCGTGGTCGCGCCGCTCAGGGCGCGGCCGTTGGGTTGGCCGAAAGCGTGGCGAGAGGGGGAGACGCCAGAGGCCGAAGCAACCGGTGGCAAACCAGGCTTCGCGGGTCTTCGGATTGACGCGCACCCACCTGGCTTCGCGGGCTTCCTCAACGCCGAAGGCCGGGGTGTTCAGCGAGTGCCAGGTGGCGCCACCGTCGAGCGAGCGCAGGCCGGCGACGTCGCTCAGGTAGTCGTTGCCCGGCTTGGCGACGTAAACGATGCGCGGATTGCCGGGATCGACGGCGACGGAATCGGCCCCGCGGCGGCCGAGCCAACTGAGGGGCAGGCTCTCGGTGATATCCTCCGGCGCGCCGCCATCGAGCGGGATGATCCAAAGGCGGGCTTTCGAGTCGGCCGCCCAAAGGCGTTTGGCGGCGGCATCGTGGGCGAGGTCGCGTACGTCGGCGCCGGGCAGGGTGGCTACGGGTAACCCGGTGACGTCGTGGTCGGTGGAGGCGACGAAGGCGGATTTGTTGGCGCCGTTAAGGGTGCGGCCATCAGCGCGGTCGTAGGTAAACACGCCGAGGCAGCCAGTCATGGGCGCCCAGGTGATGCCGCCGTCGGCGCTGCGAAAGTGGCGCCGCCCTCCTCGCCGCGATGACTTCAGTTGGAACCCAAAATGTCCATGATCGCTCGCCGCGATCTGGCGCAATCTGCTGGTCATCTGCTCGTTTGTTCACCCGCTCAATGCACTATTCAGTGCACCTCGGGATTCACGAACGACCATCTGATCCAACTTCTTGCGCCATCTCATCGGCTCCTACTCCGGATTTCGGGATAAAAAGAGAGAGGAAAACGGTGCGCGAGGAAGTGTGCGGCCTGGGAATCAGCTTTCCGCGGCGGGGAGCGGGAGGATCTTCACGCTGCGGAAGGCGACCGCGTGGCCGTGGTCTTGAAAACAGATGCGACCGGAGCGCTCGAGGCCGTAGCGCGGGTAGGTTCTCCATTTGCCGGCCTGCACACGGGTCGTCCAGTCGGCGTCGCCCAGCTCGAACTTGGCGGCGAGTTCGCCGTTGAGCCAATGCTCGACCTGGCGGCCGCGCACGAGGATGCGGGAGGTGTTCCACTCGCCGGAGGGCGCGGCGAGATCGCGGGGCGGGGCATACATGCCGTAGCAGGCGGCCGACCACTTGAGCGGCGACTGTTTGCCGTCGGGGTGGATCACGGCGTCCACCAACTGATACTCCAGGCCGGTCTGGTGCGGTTTGGAGAGGTCTTCGGCCACGCGGTAGAGGACTCCGCTGTTGCCGCCGAGGGCGAGTTTCCAATCCCAACGCAATCGAAGTCGGTGAACTCATCCGTCGTCACGATCCCGGTGCCTTCGCCGCCGGCCGCGCCGGGGGGCGAGTACTTCATAAGGCTGAGCGCGCCGTCGCGAACCTCCCATTTCGGGGGCAGCTCGGCGCCACCGTAGCCGCGCCAGCCGGCGGTGGTTTGGCCATCGAAAAGCAGGCGCCAGCCCTCGGCGGTCTCCTCGGGGGTAAGGGTGTTGGCGGGCGGTTTTTTCTTGGCGGGGGTGCTGGGCGCGGAGCTCAGCGTGAAGGTGAAGGGCCGGGCCGGCTCGCGGGCGAGCAGGTGCAGATCGAACCACTCTTTCATGCGGGCGCCATCCTCCGACATCTCGCTCCAGCCGCCGTGGCCGCCGCCCTCGCGCACGAGCACCTCGCACTTGGCGCCGACCTCGCCGGAGCGTTTGAAAAAACGCCGGGCCTGCGTGACCGAGACCTGGGGATCGGCGTCGCCGTGCACGATGTAAACGGGAGGCTGGGCCGAGTTTACCCAGTAAACGGGCGACAACTCGCGGCCGAGTTTTTCCCGCCCCTCGGGGGTGGCGGCGAGCGGGCCGAAGGCGCCGGCGTATTCGGCGAGGCGACCGATGCCGACCGCGTTGTCGCCGTCGGCGAACCAGTTGAGGTAATCGGTCGGCGGGTAAAAAAAGGCGGCGGCCTGCACCGCGCTGCTGAGCCGATCGATGGGGTCGGCCGCCTGCGGGTCGCCGGGGCCGCCCCGGGTGGCGAGCATGAGGCTGAGGTGGCCGCCGGCGCTGGTCCCGGTCACGCCCAGTTTGCCGGGATCGACCCCGTAGCGGGAGGCGTGGGCGCGGATGAACCGCACCGCGCGGTGCAGATCCGCCACGATCTCGGCGACCTGGTAGCGGGACTGCGAGCCGTGGACGACGACGAAGGTGGTGTAGCCGGCCTGCGACCAACGCGTGTCGTTGATCTGGGCATGGCTGGATTTCCAGCCGCCGCTGATGATTTTGATGATGCCGGCGCCGTTGGGTTTGGCGGGTTTATAGACATCCAGGGTCAGGGCCACGCCATCGTGGCGGGCGTAAACGACATCGCGGATCCGCTGGATCTCCTGCGCGCGGAGCGAGCAGAGCGACAGCAGAAAAGTTAACCAGAAGGCGAAGCGGCGGAGGGATTGCATAGGGTAGGGAAGGGCGAGGCGGGGCGATGGGAGGGACGGAGGGGCGGATCGAGGGGAAGCGGCTGGTCTTGCGAGGGGCGAGGTGTTGGGGTGGCGGCGAGCCATGAAGCACCGCACTTTAACGCATTCCGCGCCGGGCGTCGTTCCGCCGACGACGGTGTTGTTTTTGAAACAATGAAACACGCGGGCTTTCGTGAGGATTTTAACGTGCTCTCCGGCGGCTCCCTCTTGCCCGAGCTGCCGCACTTCGGGTGGACGCGAAACGCGCGGGTGATCCCGACGGTGCGCCCGCACACGCACCCGGGGGCGTTCGGGTTTCACCTCATGGAACGGGGCGGCACGGAGTGGTGGGCGGAGCAGGAAACCTACACACTTTCGGCGGGGCAGGTGGGGGTGAATCGGCCGGACGAGTGGCACGGCTCGGCCGGGCCGCGCAAAACCGTGCTCTGCTCGCGCCGGTATTTTCCCGTCCCATTTCCCGAGAGGATGATCGTTTCCTGCCCCGGATCCATTTCGTGGCCGGCCAGGATAAGATCCAGATAACCATCGCGATTTAAATCGTACAGTTCCGACGTCCTATGAACGACATCCGGGGGCAACAACGAGAAATCGACGGCGAAGTTCCCCCGCCCGTCATTGATAAGAAACCGGCTGACGCCCCGAGGATTCTTAAACCAGTCCGTGACAGGGATATCGACATCGCCATCGTTATCAATATCCCCCGCGCAGGGCGAATGATAAAAGCCGGGCCTGACCGGCAACCCTTTGGTGGTGAACTTGCCCTGGTCCTTCATCAATATCGGCATCCCTTGGCCCCTGAACGGCTTGAAGTCGTAACCATGACCCGCGATGACGACGTCCAGCCAGCCGTTGTTATCAAAGTCGCCCAAGATCGCCTTGCGCCCGTGCACCACCTGCGGCGCCGCCCCGACGAAGACGGTTTTGTTTTTGGTAAAGCTTCCCTGCTTATTCCCATAATACCCGACCGGATCGCCCACCGGCTGCCAATTCACATTTACCGCGATAATATCAACGTCCCCGTCCTTGTCGAAATCTCCGAACGCCCACGCCAGATACCCCGGTGTCTGGTTATCCGTTATCGTGAAGGAAATGGGGGGTTGACCGTATAAATCGTTTTATTGGCCGAGGAAGTATGAGGTGGATTTATTAATATCGAAATCAGGCGCAGAGCCCTGGGCGGTGGCGGTCGCCGGCGCGGCGCTCATCCCCGCCGAAGGCGTCGGGGCCGGGGACGGCGGGACCTGCGAGTGGAGTGTGATTGTGTTTAATCCGGCGCAAAACACGGTGGTGAGGGATTTATTCATAGGGAATTTATGGGGGCGAACTTCGAGCGAAAAAAAATCAGCGAAGACCGAGATGCTTATCCTACCGCACGGCACCCCGCCTTGTAGTCCGCGAGACGCCAGTGTTGTTTCGCAGACCCTCGAAGACGCGGGAGCCCGGAGGGAGGATTGACCGTGGCGGCGTTGGCGCGAGGCCGTTGCGGCGCACGAGCGCGACGAGGTTGAGCAACAGGCCCAGCGTGGTGTCGCGCCAGCCGACGAGCTGGAGGTTGGCCTCGTAGCGGAGAAGGCGCGCCAGTTCGTCCGCGCGCGCGAAATCCTGTTCGCCGAGGGCAAAGCGGAAACCGGCCTCGGCGGGCAACCAGTCCGGCGACAACAGGGCGTGCCCCCGGCTGCCAGCGTTTTTACTGGCCGATTTATGAGGCCGCCTCGCGGCACGGCCTGGGCATTCACCTGCACCCGGCGACCACCGCGCTCAACGCCAACCCGGCGAGCACGGCGGCGGGGATGGCGAGCACCTATCTGGAGGCGCACGTTTGCGTGTCGCAAAACTACAGGGGCATCTCATCAGCCTGGGTTTGGAAGGCGTTCTTGATCGGCAAGCGGTCCATCGGAGTCACACCCGATCGTGCGGTGCCCGTGGCACCACTGGGAATTCGATCTGGAGGACGGTCGTGGCCTCTGCGCGGGCACGGGATGAATAAGACCTACGCGGTGGGCGAGGTGGATGGCGTGGTGTGGGTGGAGGTCTGACGTCGTTGGCGAGGGGGCAGTGATCAACGATATCCGAAGCGAAGCGAGGTTGGGATCAGGCGAGGGCGGCGTGGAGCTGGGCGGCGAGGCCGGCGCCCATGGCGGAGAGCACGCGGTAATCGGAGCGCTGGAGGGCCTCGCCGCCGCGATTGGATTGGGAAACGCCGCCGAGGCGGCCGTCGGCGGTGACGTGGGGGAGGAGCGCGGCCCAGGCGCGGGTGGCGGCGGCTAGGGCGGGGGCGGGCTCGATCCGGCCGGCGCGGGCGGAGAGGGCGAGGGCGGTCGCGATGCCGGCGGAGCCGGAGGTGTCGGGCAGGCCGGCGGGGTCGTCGAGGAAACAGGCCCAGAGGCCGTCGGCGCGCTGGGTGCGCAGGGCAAGGGCTGCGAGGCGGCCCACGTCGTCGACAAGGGGGGCGAGGCGGGTGTCGCCGGCGAGCTCCAAGGCGGTGCGCACGGTGCCGAGGAAATGCCAGGTGACGCCGCGGGCCCAGTTGCGGAAGGTGCGCTCGCCGGTGGCGGGATACCAGCGGAGCCAGAGGTCGCCGTCGTGCCAGAGTTTTTCCCGGCGCACCTCAAGCTGGCGGCGGGCGGCGGTGGCAAGGGCGGCGTCGCCGCGCAGGCGGGCGAGGCGGGCCATAGGGTAGGCGATGGTGTAGGCGCCTTCGGCGGAGAGCATGGCGCCGTCGAGCACCGCGCCGTCGGGGCCGGCTTCGTGGCGCCAGTAGGCGACGACGCGATCCAGCCAGGGGTTGGCCGGATCGACGGCGGCGAGGGGGGCGAACATCAAGGTGCTCTCGATGTTGTCGATGGCGTTGTCATGCGGCTCGCTGCGCGGGGTCTCGGCGAGGAGGCGGCCGTCGGGCGGGAAAAAACGGGCGAGGCGGTCGCGGAGGGCGGAGTCGTATCCGTGGTTTGGATATACGACGGCGAGGCGTTCCAGGCCGTCGAGCGCGCAGCCCTCCATCCAGCCCCAGGTGTGCTGGCAAGAAGGGTCGCGCAGGTGGGCGAGCAAGGCGGCGGCGGGGTCGGCGGGCGGCGCTTCGGTGAGCAGGTGGGGGGCGAGGCCGGGCGGGAGGGAAACCTCGGGGGCGAGGTCGGGCGCGAGGCACCAGAGGGTGCCGGTGCCGGTGATCATGACCAGGCGGAGTCCGGCGGAGACGTCGGCGTGGGCGGGCAGGGGGAGGGAGAACGTTTCGAGGGCGTGGGCGAAGCGCAGATCGAATTCACCGAGGAGAGCGCCGGAGGCGTCGAGCACGGCGATGCGTTTGCGCTCGCGGTCGTCGATGGCGGTGGTGAGGCGGAGGGCGAGCGGGGGGGCGGGGGCGACGGGCAGCGCGGGCCAGCGCAGGAGAACCTCGCCCTGGCCGGGGGCGGGGAGGGCGAAGGTCGGCCAGCCGAAGGGCGCGCGTTTGCCGGGGGGCGAAAGGAGCGCGGGGCCGGTGGCGGTGGAGGCGAGGAGGAGGCGCATGGGGCTGGGGGGCGGGAGCTCAGGGCGCGGGGGCGAGGTGGCGGGCGAGGAAACCCAGGACGACGGGGCGGAGGTCGAACTGCTCGGGTTGAAGATGGAAGGTGTGCGGGGCGAGGGCGAGTTCGAGGTAGGTGTAGCGCACTTTGCGCTCGGTGAGTTCGCGGGCGAGCCAGCGGGCGTGCTCGACGGGCACGGTGGTGTCGGCGGTGCCGTGGACGAGGAGCAGCGGGGGCGTGGCGGCGGCGAAGGCGGTCGCGAGATGGGCGACCTCGGGGCGGCGCAGGTCGGCGATGCCGTAGAGGCTGACGACGGCGCGAATCTCGTCGGGGTGGCGCGCGCCGAGGAGCTGGGCGAGGTGGCCGCCGGCGGAGCCGCCGAGGACGGCGATGCGGTCGGGGGCGAGGTGAAAACGACTCGCGCCCTCGGTGCGCAGCCAGGCGAGCGCGGCTTCGCAGTCTTGGTAGTTGCGCGGCCAGACGACGCGGGTGT
>JBBRHC010000213.1:0-6723 GCA_038223295.1 Opitutales bacterium | reverse complement strand
GCGCGGTTTTGGCCTTTTCGGGATTCGATAAGAAACCCAGCAAGCCGACGACGATGAGAAAAACTCCATAGCCGATCACATATTTCCAAGTTGGTGCGTTCATTCGGAGCGCACGGAGTCACACAATTTTTCGGGAGAAACTGGAAAAACACCCGTATTGACGGAAAATGAAGTTTTCGCTTCGAAGGCCGACTTTGACGACCAGCCACAAGCGCCCCCGGTTGGCGGATGTAATCTGATCGGGGAGAATCCGATCGGTTAGGTCGGGGGTGCGTTTTTCGCTCACGAATAAATGTTTCGCGGCCCGCCCCCCTCGGCTCTGCCGAAGGGAAAGGCGTGGGGCGGCGATGGCGGCGGGAGTGGAGGCGGGCAGGGTGCAGGGGCGGAAGGCAGTAACGGCGGGCGATCAACCGGCGGTGAAGGTGCCGCGTTTTTCGCCGCGCTGGGCGCGGCCGATGATGACGAGGGCGGCGAGGATTTCGGCGACGGTTTCCTTCTGGGCGCGGGCCAAAACGGCGGCGAGGTCGGCGGCGGTGACCGCCCCCTCGGCGGCGGCGAGCGCGGCGGAGACGGCCTCGACCTGCGCGGGGCGTTCGTCGGGCCACGCCAGTTTGCCACGCGATTTGCGCGGGGCGGCCGCGGCGACGGAACGGCGCGATTTCTTGGCGTTGGCGGAAGTGAGACCGAGGTCGGGCGCGGCGGCCGCCGGGGCCTGAAATTCGGGGCGCAGCCAGCGCACCTTGCCGGCGGCCTCCTCGGCGGCGCGGGTGGCGTTGAGGGCGACGAGGCGGGTCAGTATGTCGGCGGCGTTCATGCGTCCGGGCCAGCCGTAGGCGGTCGCCACCGCCGCATCGAGTTCGTCGTGTAAGTGGCGCAGGGTGGCGACCAAAGCGCGCTCATAGATCACGGTTTCCTTGGCGCTGAAAGATTCGCCGACTCGGAGTTTGCCGAGCACGTTATAAATCGTGGTCAACCCGAGGCCATGCGCGGCTCGAGCGCGCTTGCGATGCGCGTCGAGTTCCTCGGCGAGTGAGCGAATTTTCTCGGCCAAGGGCGACTGGGGCGCCAAGGCCGGAAAGGGAAACGTGTCGAAACAGCGGGATTTGTTGTAGACCGGTCGATCCTCCAGCGTGCCTCCGGTGGCGAGCGCGTAGACGACATGGATGCGGCTGCTCAGAACGCCGAGATGCAGAGCGTCGTCCGAGGCGGTGACGATGAGGCGATGCTCCGGCTTTATCGACGCGTCGAGAAACTGGAACACGCGATGTTTGGTCGTTTCGACCGTCGCGATGTAGCGAGGCAGTCCCTTCAACGCGCCGCGCAACTGCTCGTTGCTGCGGCGAAAAAGCCACCAAAGGCGTCGCAGCCGGGCATCGCGGTTTTGCAGGCGCTCGGGCTTCACGGTTTCGAGCAGGTGCTGATAGACTTGGGGTGCTCGGTCGCGGAGCCGCTCCTCGGTCCAGCCATCGGTGTCGATCACCCAGGCATCGCGCGGAGTGTCGGTGAGATCCTCGCCGTTGCGAAGCGGGAAAAGCAGGGCGGCGGCCTCCGGCTCGGCCTTTTGCAGTGCCGTCGCCTGCTCGGCGGAGAGCACAAAGCCCCGGCTGCCCAGAATGAGCCCGGTGGTGGCGAGCTTATCGTTCGCCCGAAGCGGGAGCGAGTTGGCCAACTCTGCGCCGATGGCGAGTGTCGAGCCAATACGCCCCTGCAATTTCGCAAAATTTACTTCGTAGCCCCCCTCCTCATCGGAGGCCGCTTGCTCCGCCACCACCACCCATAACTCGCCGACAAGTCGCGAGGGATCGGGCGGCGGCGGTTCCTGCAAACGATCTCTCTCCGGCAAATCGTAAGCGAGCGCGCCCACGGTGATGGCGATGCGAACGGCCGCGCCGTCGGCGGTGTCCACCCACGGATGATCGGGGATGGCGAAGCGCAACGAAAGCCCCTCGTCCAGCGCGGCCCGGACCACGCGGCGATTAAAGGTCTGTTTGATGGAATTGGTCGTGATGAAGCCGAAGCGCTGCACCTTCCCGGCAAGTACGAGGCGGGCGGCTTTGTGCCACCAATACATGACGAGGTCGGCGCTTTCCGGAACCTCGCGATAAGCCTCGCGGAGGGTCTCGACGTAGCCATCGCCGAGGTCGTCGCGAAGCCGGCCTTTGCCGATGAACGGGGGATTGCCCACGATGAAATCGGCCTGCGGCCACACGGCCGGCCGGGGGGCTTCGTAGGAGTAAAACGGGACTCGTTTGGATTCGTCGGGCACTTGGAGGCCGCTCTTGGAATCGGCTCGGAAACTGGTGCGGTCCCAAAACGTGAGCGCTTGTTTCGGGTGGGCGGTTTCCTCGGGTGAAAACCCGGCTTCCAACCAGTTTTTCGGCAGCCCCGGGATGGCGCTTGCGCCTTTTAGGAAAACGAAGGCGCGGGTTACCGCGACGGGCGGGCCGTCGTGGGCGAGTACGGCGTCGCGGTGCTCGATGTTTTTGAAGTTTTTGAGCACCGGCTCGGCGGGGGCGACTTCGCCGAAGGTTTGGTAGTGCCATTGGAGGTAGCCGATCCAGAGCACGAGCTCGGCGAGGGAGGCGGCGCGGGGGTTAAGCTCGATGCCGAGGAACTGGTGCGGGTCCACGGTCTCGGCCCCGATGCCGCGCGGGCCGCGCTCGGTGCGGCGGCCGCCGCCGAAACGTTCGTAGGCGTCGAGCACCTCGCCTTCGAGGATCTTGAAGTGGGCGAGCGTGACGTAGAGGAAGTTGCCCGAGGCGCAGGCGGGATCGAGCACGCGCAGGGAGCAGAGGCGGCGGTGAAACTTAAAACTATCCTCCTGGGCGCGGGCGGTGCGGCCGGCCTCGGCGCGGGAGATGGTGGAGGCGAGCACGTTGCCCCACTCGGCGCGGAGCGGCTCGATCACGGTCGGCAGGACGAGGCGCTCGACGTAGGCGCGCGGGGTGTAGTGGGCGCCGAGCTTGTGGCGCTCGGCGGGGTCGAGGGCGCGTTCGAGCAGCGTGCCGAAGATGGCGGGCTCGACGTCGCGCCACTGAAGGGCGGAGGCCTTGATGAGGAGCGCGAGCTGGGCGGGGTTGACCGGGAGGGCGGTGGCGCGGTCGAAGAGGCCGCCGTTGAAGTGCAGGAGTCTTACCCGGAGGACGGTCGAAAAGGGCGTGCCGGTATTGAGCTCGCGGAAGAGGTTTTCAAGGGTGGCGGCGACGCCGTGCGGCGTGGGGCGGAGGGAGTCGAGGAGGGTGCGGAAGCCTTCCTTCGGGAGCAGGCCCACGTCCTCGGCGAACATGCAGAAGAGGCAACGGGTGAGGAAGGCGGCGACGTGGCGGGGCTCGTGGCCGTCGGCCTCGAAGGATTTGGCCAGCTCGGCGAGGTGGCGGGCGGCCTGGCGGGTGACCTCGGCGGAGGCGCGGGCGGGGTCGAGCGCGGCGGGGTCGAGCCAGATGCCGCGCAGGCGGGCGCGGATTTTTTCGGAACGAAGCTCGGGGAGCAGGACGCGGTGGGAGCGGGCGTCGGGGAAGGGGTGGTAGGCGCGGCCCTTCTGGGTGAAGTCGGCGAAGATCTCGAAGGAGTGGCCGACGTCGCAAACGATGAGAAAGAGCGGGGTGGGCTCGGTTTCGGGGGGCAGGTGGCGGACGTAGCGCTCGGCCTGGGCCTTGGCGGCGAGCATGGCGCGGCCGTAGGGGTCGGCGCGGCGGGCGGCGCGGGCCTCGGCCGGCGCGAGGGCGAGGCCGGGCAGGTCGTCGGGATCGTCGGGCGCGGCGTAGGGCCGGGCGTCGGCGGCCTCCTGCTTGGCCTCGAGGACGAAGCGGGCGCGGCGGTAGAGATCGACGTGGCCGATGGTCACGCGCCCGTCGGGGTGGCGGAGCGGGACGGCGCGCTCGAAGACGTAGGCGTTGCCCGCGCTTTCCGGCCCGGCGGGGTCGGGGCGCGGCACGCCGAGCAGGTCGCAAAGCTCGGTGAGAAAAAGATCCTTGTTGGCGCGTTCGGCGCGTTCGGTGCCATGCCAGCGGGCGAGGAAATTTTCGACGGGATCGGCGGCAATGGGGGAGAGAGCGCGCATTCAGGCGCGCCCGAAGGTGGGGCGCAAGACCGCCCCGCCCTACCGCGCATCAGAGCAGCTTGCCGGGCTCGTAGGTGGCGGCGCCGGGGGTCTTTTTGACCACGGCGGCGACGGTGCGGACGAAGGCGTCCACCTGCTGCGGGGCGGCGCCGACGAAGCGTTTGCCGTCGGCGAGGATGGCGCGGAGGGCTTGTTCGGAGAGGCCGAGGCGGGGGTCGGCGGCGAGCAGGGTCACGAGGTCGGTCTCGCCTTCGCCGGTGCGGATGGCCTTGGCGGCGGCGAGGGCGTTTTCCTTGATCGCGAGGTGGGCGGTCTCGCGGCCCACTCCTGCTTTGACCGCTTCCATGAGGATCGTGGTGGTCGCGAGGAAGGGAAGCTGGCGCTGGTTCTCGGCGGCGATGGCGGGGGCGAAAACATCCATCTGGTTCAGCACCGCGAGCAAGGTCTCGAGCAAACCGTCGATGGCGAAAAAGGCGTCGGGCAGGGCGACGCGGCGCACCACGGAGCAGGAGACGTCGCCCTCGTTCCACTGGTGGCCGGCGAGCGCGGCGGTCATGGTGACGTAGCCGGAGAGGATGGTGGAGAAGCCGCAGATGCGCTCGCAGTTGCGGGCGTTGACCTTGTGCGGCATGGCGGACGAGCCGACCTGGCCTTTTTGAAAGCCCTCGGTGAGCAAACCCTGGCCGGCCATGAGGCGGAGGGTGGTGGCAAAACTCGCCGCGCCGGCGCCGAGCTGGTGGAGGGCGGACACGACCTCGAAATCAAGCGAGCGCGGGTAAACCTGGCCGACCGCGCCGAGCGCGCCGCCAAAGCCGAGGTGCTTCACGATGCCGGTCTCGAGCGCCGCGACCTTGGCGGCGTCGCCGTCGAAGAGGGTGAACTGGTCGAGCTGGGTGCCGACCGCGCCCTTCAGGCCGCGCACGGGGTAGCGGGCGGCGAGCTCGGCGAGGCGGATGTGGGCGGCGAGGATCTCCTCGCCAAACATGGCGAGGCGTTTGCCGAGGGTGGTGGGCTGGGCCGGCACGTTGTGGGTGCGGCCGGTGAGCATGAGGGCGCGGAAAGATTTGGCGCGGGCGGCGAGTTTGCCCAGCGCGGCGGCGGATTTGAGGCGCACGACGCCGAGGGAGCGGGCGATCTGGAGCTGCTCGACGTTTTCGGTGAGATCGCGAGACGTAAGGCCCAGATGGATACACTCGTGGCCGGCGAGGGCGTTGAAAGCCTCGATGCGGGCCTTGACGTCGTGGAGGGTGACGCGTTCGCGGGCGTCGATGTCGGCGAGGTCGATGCGGGCCTTCACCTTTTCGTAGGCGGCGATGGCCTTGGCCGGGATGGCGAGGCCGAGTTCGCGCTGGGCCTTCATGACCGCGATCCAGTAGTCGCGCTCGATGGCGATGCGGCCGGTGGGGGACCAGATGTCCTTGATGAGCGGCGAGGCGTAGCGCTCGGCGAGGACGTTGGGGATGGGGGCGGCGGCGGGGGAGGAGGGGGACGACATGGCGAGGTCGGCCAGCAAATGCCGCCGCGCGACGCGGGGAAAGCCAAAGGTTGCGCGCCTTCAGCTTGCGCGCCCCGCGCTTAGCCCAGGCACTTCACCGCCAGCTCGCGCATGACGGCGGGTTCTTCCTTCGGGCGCTGGATGATGGATTCGAAGGCCTCGGCGAGGGCGAGCTGGATGTCGATGTGGTGCTTGAGCGGCCACGCCTTCGCCCCGGCGGCGAGCTTGCCGACATACCAGGCGTTTTGGCTGAAGAGGTTGGCGGCGTTTTTCTCGCCCGCGCCGACGAAGTGTTTTCCGAAGGCGGCGGCACCGCGTTCGATGGCGGCCTTGTCCGGCGGGCGTCCGCCCTGCGGCGCGAGGGCGCGGAGCTGGATGAGCAGGCGGTTGCGGTTCTGCATCGAGGAGAGCAGCGGACGCGCGCTCTTGCCGTCGAAAAAATGCCGGTCGAAGGCTCCCAGCGTGCCGCGCAGGTCGCCGCGAAAAAATCGCTCGGTCGCCGCGAAAAAATCGCCCTCGGCGAGGTTGGGCGTGAGCTCCTCGACGTCGGCCTCGCTGATGGCTTTGCCCGAGTCGGCGTGGGCGGCGAGTTTGTTGACCTCGCTGACGAGGAAACGCGCGTTGGCCCCGCTGCGCGCGAGGAGGAGCGAGAGGGCGTCGCGCTCGATGGTCACGCCGAGGGTCTTGGCCTCGGCGAGGGCGGTCAACGCGGGGTCTTCGGCGGCGACATCGGAGCTGGCGGCGACGACGAAGGTGAAGTCGGCGGTCATCTCGCACCACTTGTAGAAACTCTTCCGGCGGTCCACCGGCGCGGCGGTGATGAGGATGGCGACCTCGGCGGGGTTGACCGAGGCGAGGATGGACTGGAGGTGCTCGATGGCGGTCTTCACCGACTCGGTGTTGCCGGTGCTGGAATCGGCGAGGAAGCTGACGTCCTTGAACCAGGTGAGGCGCCGCCCGCCGAACATGGGGACGGTCTGCACGCTGTCGCGAAAGCGGCCGATGGCGGCCTCGACCTCGTCCACGTTGTTGGCGAAGCCGGCGATGGTCTCGCGGGAGAACTCGTCCGTCACCTCGGCGGCGAGTTCGTCGTAACGGGCGCGACCGAGGCGGCCGACGAGGAAGTCGTCGGCGCCGCAGATGAAGGTGAAGGGTTTGTCGGCGGAGG
>JBBRHC010000212.1:0-6749 GCA_038223295.1 Opitutales bacterium | reverse complement strand
TCGAGGAGGCCGCCGCCTCCCTCGGGGCCAACCGTTGGCAAACCCTCAGCCGGGTCATTTTCCCCCAGTTGCTACCCGCCCTGATCACCGGCTTCGCGATGGCCTTTGCCCGCGCCCTCGGCGAATACGGCTCGGTCGTCTTTATCTCGGGTAACATGCCGATGCGCACCGAGATCACCCCGCTGCTCAACATCACTAAGCTGGAGCAATACGACTACGCCGGCGCCACCGCCATCGCCGTGGTGATGCTCGTCGCTTCCTCATCCTCCTGCTCATCATCAATTTGCTGCAAAAATGGAGCCGTCGTCACGCCGCCGTTTGAGGCCCGCCGCGTCATCCCGGATCTCAGAAGCCGAAAGCCCCCCCCGATGTCCTCCGCCGTCTCCTCCCTCCAGCGCGCCTCCCCCTCCGGCCACCGTCCGCTCGCCACCCGCGACGCGCCGTGGGTCCGCGTGCTCGCCATCACGGTGGCCCTCGGCTTCCTCGCGCTCTTTCTGCTCCTCCCGCTCGTCGCTGTCTTTGCCGAGGCCTTTCGGCGCGGCGTCGGCGCCTACTTCGAGGCGCTGAAGGATCCCGACGGGATGCACGCCCTTAAGCTCACCTTGATCACCGCCGCTCTCGCCGTGCCGGCCAACCTCGTCTTCGGCGTGGCCGCCGCGTGGTGCATCGCGAAGTTTACCTTTCCGGGCAAAAGCGTGCTCACCACCCTCATCGACCTTCCCTTCGCGGTCTCGCCGGTCATCGCTGGTCTCATCTACGTGCTGATCTTCGGCGCGCAGGGCTGGTACGGCCTCTACCTGAACGCCGAGGCCCCTTGGTTCCCGGCTTTTCAGGCCTGGCTGATCGAGCGGGATTTCAGGATCATCTTTGCCGTGCCCGGCATCGTGCTCGCGACCATGTTTGTCACCGTCCCCTTCATCGCCCGCGAGCTCATCCCGCTCATGCAACAACAGGGCAACGACGAGGAATACGCCGCCATCACCCTCGGCGCGAGCGGCTGGCAGACCTTTTGGAAAGTCACGTTGCCCAACATCAAGTGGGGGCTCTTCTACGGCGTGATCCTGTGCAACGCCCGCGCCATGGGCGAGTTCGGCGCCGTATCCGTGGTTTCAGGACACATCCGCGGCGAGACCAACACCCTGCCGCTGCACGTGGAGATCCTCTACAACGAATACCAGTTCGTCGGCGCCTTCGCCGCCGCCTCGATCCTCGCCCTGCTCGCCTTGGTCACCCTCCTGCTCAAGTCCCTGGTCGAGTGGGCCCACGCCCGCCGCCACGCCGCCGACGCGGCGAGCTGAAGTTTAAAGTTTAAGTTTAAAACTTCACCCCCGGCTTCCCCGCCGACCGCACTCCCTCCTTCACCGTCCTCTTTATCCTTAATCCTCGCGAAGCATGAGCGTATTTGCCCGCAACATCACCAAAAGCTTCGGCGCCTACAAAGCCCTCGACGACGTCTCGCTCGACGCCCCCGCCGGCAAGCTCATCGCCCTGCTCGGCCCCTCCGGTTCGGGCAAGACCACGCTGCTGCGCATAATCGCCGGCCTCGAGTTCGCCGACGCCGGGAGCGGACGTATCGACTTTCACGGCACCGACGTCACCGAAACCCCCGCCGGCAAACGCGGCGTGGGCTTCGTTTTCCAGCACTACGCGCTCTTCCGCCACATGACGGTCGCGCAAAACATCGCCTTCGGCCTCACCGTGCAGCCGCGCAAGGCGCGCCCGTCCAAGGACGCCATCGCCGCGCGCGTGAAGGAGTTGCTCAAGCTCATCCAGCTCGACGACCTCGGCGCCCGTTACCCCGCCCAGCTCTCCGGCGGCCAGCGCCAGCGCGTCGCCCTCGCGCGCGCCCTCGCCGTGCAGCCAAAGGTCCTCCTGCTCGACGAGCCCTTTGGCGCGCTCGACGCCCGCGTGCGCAAGGACCTCCGCCGCTGGCTGCGCCACTTCCAGCGCGAGATCGGCGTCACCACGATCTTCGTCACCCACGACCAGGAGGAGGCCCTCGAGCTCGCCGATCAAGTCGTGGTCATGAACAACGCCAAGATCGAGCAGGTAGGCACGCCGCAAGAGGTCTACGACCACCCCGCCTCGCCCTTCGTGATCGAGTTTCTGGGCAACGTGAACCGTTTCGCCGCCCTCGGTCATCCCCTGCCAGGCGCCGGCTCCGACGTGCTCTACGTGCGCCCGCACGATGTGGAAATCCAGCGCCACTATGAAGGCGGCCACGGCATTCGCGTGCGCGTGCAGCACGTCTTCTCCGCCGGCAACACCGGCCGCGTCGCCCTCGTGCGACTTGATAACGGCGATACCATCGACGCCGAGCTCTCGCGCGTCCGCCTCGCCGAGCTGAAACTCGCCGCCGACGAGGAGGTCTGGATCGTCTTTCGCCACATCCGCCTGTTCCCCGCCGGAGCCTTCGCCGAGCGAGACGTCGCGAGCGACGACGCCGTCCCCGCCGAACTGGACGCCGGCCGGGACATCTGAACCCAGGTCGAGCAGGTGCCGGTTAGTTGTACAAATGCGGCTCAAGGGCCCGGAGTGGAAAGAGGAGCGTGGCGGGGTTTTTGTGTGTCGCTATTGAGCCGAAATAAATTCCTATTCTCCAGCGAGTTAGTGACCAACTTTAGATTACTACACCCAACTCCACCGATTGATTGCGCCGGCTCCCGACGGGCTGCTAGGCGGCGTCTCTGACGTCCGCCACCGCCGGTGCCCCCATGCCGTTCGCTCGTGCATCAGGTTAAAGTGGACGGGCATGAATACTCACCGCACCGAACCGACCGACGCGACCAGAAAGCTCGCCGAATTGATCAAGGATATCCGTTTCGCGATGCTCACGACCGTCGCTCCCGACGGCACTCTGCGCAGCCGGCCCATGGCGACCCAAGATCCACCGTTCGAGAACGGAGAGGTGTGGTTTTTCACCGAGGAGGACGCCCCCAAGACCGCCGAGATCGCGCGAGAGCATCAAGTGAACGTCGCCTACGCCGCACCCCAGGATCA
This sequence comes from Opitutales bacterium, assembly GCA_038223295.1. GTDB lineage: Bacteria > Verrucomicrobiota > Verrucomicrobiia > Opitutales > Opitutaceae > IMCC26134_A. The sequence goes on along the minus strand of JBBRHC010000212.1, from coordinate 3,749 downwards.
GAGTTACGTCTCGCTCTCCGGCACAGCCACGCTGGTGCATGATCGCGCGGAGATCCATCGCCGTTGGAACCCCTTCGTGAAGGCTTGGTTCCCCAAGGGCCCCGACGACCCGAATCTGGCGCTTTTACGTGTGCGGGTGATAACTGCCGAGTACTGGGATGCTCCGGCGGGCCGCATGTCTACGCTCTACGCAATGGCCAAATCCGCCCTGACCGGCAGCGCGCCCGATCATGTGGGCGAGCATGAAAAACTCAGCTTTTCTCGTTAGGAGGTAGCTTATGTGCAAAAAAAAGACCGACTCCCCGAAGAGCCGGTCATGCGAAGTTAGGAGTGTGTCTGGTAAATCAGGCGGCAACCGCAGGCAGTGCGGCAGCTTCGCGCTTGGCGGGGCCACGGCGACGGAAACCGAGACCGACAACGAGCGCGCCAGCAAAGAACACGGCTACGGTGCCAGCTTCGGGGACAGGGGTCAGGATGGAGTCGGAGATGGTGAGTTGTGCGAAAGCCCAGTCGAAGCCGTTCGCTTGGAAAGGTGCAGTGGCCAAGGAGGAGAAGCTGGACGCACCTGTGGCAGCGCGGAAACTAGCGCCCAAGGGGAAAAGGTTTTCTTCGTCGATAAGCGGTGCACGAACATTAGATGCAACGTTAACACCCCTGATGATAAGAGCATAGGTGTTAGCCGGATTCAGCATAAGGTTCGGGGTGGCGAAATAATCATGATTTCCCGCACCGAAAGCAGGGATGTTTACCGTAGTATGGCTCCACAGCGCAGAACCGGTGGGCTTGTTGGTGCTTGCGTTCCACTGTGTAAGGTAGGCATCGAAAACGGAGTTACCGGACACTGGATTATTCGCAGACGTGAACCGCCATGTCATGGAATATAGAGCCGGAAACTGGGAAGGGAGCTGAAAGGTCTGGGCAATCGCTCCCGAGGTGAGCAACGAGGACCTGGAACCTTCCCAAGCGGAAAGGGTTTCGTAAGTAGAGATTTGTTCGCCACCGGGCAAAGTGGTATTGATCTGCGCCGAAGCGACGACAGCGCTGCTAAGAGCAAACGCGACGGAGAGGAGGGAAGTTAGAGAGGTGAAGGCTTTCATGAGATTTTGACTTGTGTAAACTGGTTGTGTTTGAGTGACCGTCAATAATTATCCGGGTGAAACACCCTACGCAGTTACCGACCACGTTCAGGCGGTTGAATGATCAGATTGAGGACATCTTGGGTGCGCCGTTCTGCATCGGTGCCATAAAGGGCCACACAGAGCATCTGAGCGGGCTGGTGGCGGCGTCGTTCCAATACCTCATTCCAACAGGTTTTTATCCATGGGAACCAGCCGGGGTGATCTTGGGGTTGGCGGAGTGGTTCCCCTCGGCTGGGATCCCACACGAGGAAGCTGACTAAAAATTCTTCGCCCGCGCGGGAGAACAGATAGCTGTGAAAAGGCAGCGCAAGATCGCCGAATTGAAAAACCCGCATGCCCAGCTCCTTGCGCAGCTCGCAACCGGCGAGCGGCAGGCAGACGGTGGGATTGTGCAAAAAGGGCAAAGTGCGTGCAATCTGGCCGTGGTGCCACTCGATGGTATAGGCGGCGGTGCGTTCGCCCGAATCGTCGAGCCAGCGGCCGGCTTGGTACGCATCGGGTTGCAGCATCTCGCGGGCGAGTTCCCCGAGCGGTTCGTCGCGGAAATCGGGACGTTTGTCGGGCAGACGAGCTTCCCAACCGCGGATTTCGGCCTGTCGCGCCTCGCCAGAATCAAACCAGAAACGCACACCGAGCTCGCTTAGCGCGAGCGCCGCAAGGGGTATGAGTGCGAAAGGAAGTACCGCGCGGCGGGCGGTCGAGGGGCGGTCGGGCGTGAGCGGAGGCGAAACGACTGTTTGTTCTATCGCGCCGGATTGCCCCGGGCGCAGCACCCACGCCACGGCGCCGACGCCGACGAGGGTGAGGCCGAGGGCCAGCCAGCCGGCGGTATCATGCGCGGCATGCACCTCCTCCGCTCCGCCGGTGGCGGTGAAGGCGAGGAAAAGGATGCGGGCAAAATTGCCGAACAAGGCGGCGGCGACGCCGGCGAAAAAAAGCGCGATGCGCCGATTGAGACCGAAGCGGCCCAGCTCGCCAAAAAACAACGCAAGCATGACCGAGGCTTGGAGCGAACGGATGCCACCGCACGCCTCGTCTATGCCGACCCAGCCGCTGGCCAGCCGCACGCTGGTGCCCTGCGCCAGGGCCGGCTGGGCGAAGAGGGTGATAAACTCGGCGGCAACGGACGCCAGACCTTCGCGCAGCGGCTGGATCAAAAGCTGATCCACCAAGCCCGGCCAGGGCACGGCGCCGACGAGCACTATGCATGGGGCCAGCAGCCACATCGCCCAGGCGCGGCCGCCATGACGATAAACGAAGAGCCCGCCGAGGGTAAGCAGCCCGAGAGCATACAGTATCAAAACGACGGGCCATAGCGGAAAGGGTTCCAAAAACAGGCGCAGACCGACCAGTGACAGCACTATTGTGAACACCACGACAACCCCAAGTGCCAAGCCGCCGCGACCCAAGTCGCCCGGGCTAGAAGCCCCGCTTGGCAGGCGTTCCCACCAAAGGTACACCATAAGCAGGGGAGCGGCCCAGCCGTGGGCGAGGTCGGGCGAGCGCGACCAGGCGGCGGCGAGCGGGATCAGTAGCAGAGTGAGCCAGAACGCCCCGGTCGCTAGCAAAGCGGCGGGGCTATCCCAAGCTCTTGGGGGAAGCGGCGCCCCCGTAGCCGTCGCTTGTGCGCTGGAAGTTCGGGGGGCTCGGGGTGGACTCACGGGCTCGCGGGCGGTTTGGCGGACGGTTGCGCGGTGGGGTTTTCAGTCGGAGTCGAGGCGGGTTGCGCTCCGGTTTGCGGAGACGATTTGTCGGAAGTCTTGGCGGTGGTCTTCGCGGCTGAAACCGGTCGAGCCGAGGGAAGCAGGGCTTCGCGAGCCTGGACGAGCAGGGCGCGCTCCTCGGCGAGGAGGGGTAGTTCAGCGGAAGCGGCGATGTAACGCTCGGCCGCCACCTTGCGGCGGGCACCGCCGTAGATGACTGCGAGGTAGGGCGCGCGCGCGGGCAGGAGGAGATCCGTTTCGGCCAAGGCCTCGATGACGGTCAGCGCCTCGAGGGAGCGTCCGGCCTGATGGAGGGCCAAGGCGTAAGTGGTGGCGAAATATGGATTTTGCGGCGCCACCTTGTGGAGTTGTTGCGCGACGTCCTTGGAGCGATTCCACTGGCGGGTGGGATTGGTGAGGAGATCAAGCAGCGCCCAGTCTTGCTGGAAGCGAGCGACGTCGGCGTTGCGTTGCGAGAGGAGCAGGGCGAGTTCTCGCATGTCGGAAGCCCTGTCTTTGGCACGGTAGGCGTAGAAAAGCGCCAAGGGAGCCCAAGTCTCTTCGGGAAAACCTTTTACGATGGCCCACATCGTGCGCTCGGACTCGTTATCCCACTGCCACTGGCCGGCGAGGCGGGTGAGCATGCGCAGGCCGACGAGATTCTGCGCGGTGGAGTCGACCGCCTCGTCCCAGACCTGCCGGCGCAGCGCGGGGCGATCCCGATCGGCCATTAGGCGGGAGGCAAGTGCGAGCTTGAGTGTCTCCGGCGGCATGGGGCCCCAGGACCCGGCCGCGATTTCGGCGGTAAAAGCGTCCCAGTCGCTGCGCTGGAGCTGCAGCTGCGCGCGCAGGTCGGCGACCTCGCGGGCGGCCTTCAATTCCGCAGGTAACTCGAGCAGGAGGCGCA
>JBBRHC010000211.1:0-6959 GCA_038223295.1 Opitutales bacterium | reverse complement strand
GCACCGGCTCCAACTCGACCGCCGAGGCGGTTGAGCTCACCCGCCTCGCCACCGAGGCCGGCGCCGACGCCACCCTGGTCGTGGCGCCCTACTACAACAAACCCTCGCAGGAAGGCGTCTTCGGCTACTACGCCGCCATCGCCGAGGCGACGGATAAACCCGTCATCCTCTACTCCATCCCCGGTCGCTGCGGCATCGAGATCAGCGTCGGCGTGGTCGAGCGGCTGCGCGCCAAGTATCCACATGTCCGATACATCAAGGAGGCCGGCGGCTCGGTGGATCGCGTGGATCAGCTCAAGCACGCGCTGGGCGACGACATCACCGTGCTCAGCGGCGACGACGCCCTGACCCTGCCCTTCATGTCCGTCGGCGCGGAAGGCGTGATCAGCGTGGCCTCCAACCTGCTCCCGCGGGAGGTCGGCCAACTCGTTGACTTCGCGTTGAAAAACAACTTTGCCAAAGCCACCGCCGCGCATCGCCGGCTCCACCCCGTGTTCAAGGCCCTTTTCCTCGAGCCCAATCCCGTGCCGGTGAAGTTCGCCATGCAACGCGCCGGCATCATCCGCTCGGCGGAGGTGCGCTCGCCGCTCAGTCCCATCACCAAGCCCAGCCAGGCCGGGCTGCTCGCCGCCCTCGCCGCCTTTGAAGCCGCCGCCAAATAAAGACGCCATGTCGCTAAACATCGCCATCGTCGGGGCCAGGGGCCGCATGGGCCAGGCCAACATCGTCGCCGTGCAGGAAGCAGGCGCGCACCTCTCGGCCACCCTCGACCAGGGGGACGACCTCGCCGCCGGCATCGCCCCGGCCGACGTGGTTATAGACTTCAGCTCGCACCGGGCCACCGGCGAGGTCATCCGCCTTTGCCGCGAGCAGGGCAAAGCCCTAGTCATCGGCACCACCGGCCACTCCGCCGAGGAGAAAGCGCACCTGCTCGCCGAGGCCTCCGCCCTGCGCTGCGTGTGGTCTGGCAACTACTCGGTGGGCGTGAATCTGCTCTTCGCGCTGACCCGACGCGCCGCCTCGATCCTGGGCCCGGACTACGACGCCGAGGTGGTGGAGATGCACCATCGCTTCAAAAAAGACGCGCCCAGCGGGACGGCCGCGCGCCTACTCGAGATCATCCTCGAAGAACGCAAGCTCACCGCCGAGTCCCTGCGCCACGGGCGCGAGGGCATCACCGGCGAGCGCACCTCCACCGAGGTGGGCATCCACGCCTTGCGCGGAGGCGATGTGGTCGGCGATCACACGGTGATGTTCGCCGCCCTCGGCGAGCGGGTGGAACTCACCCACAAAGCCTCTGATCGCGGTATTTTCGCGCGCGGCGCCGTGCGCGCCGCCCGCTGGGTGGTTGATCAAACGCCCGGCGTCCACGATATGCAGGCCGTACTCGGGCTGCGCTGAGGCGCGGAACGAAATGACGTCGTTTCAGCCATGATCACCTCCATCCACGGCCTGCTCACCGAAGCCACTCCGCTGCGTGCGGTCGTCGAGCTAAATGGCTTCGGCTACGAGGTGAACATTCCCATCACCACGGCCGAAAAACTCCCCTCGCCCGGCGCGCAGGTCAAGTTGCACACGCTCGTGATCTACCGCGAGGACGCCCAGACGCTCTACGGCTTCGCCACGGTGGACGAACGGGACTTTTTTCGCCTGATGATCGAGACCGTCTCGGGCGTCGGTCCGAAGCTTGCCCTCACCATCATGAGCCGCATGTCGCTACCCGTCCTCGAAGGCGCGATTCGCAACGGTGACGTGGCCTCGCTCTCCAAGTGCCCCGGCATCGGCAAAAAAACCGCCGAGCGCCTGGTCATCGAACTTCGCTCGAAGGTCGGCGCCAGCTCATCCGCCGCCTCCGTGGTTGCCGGAGTCCCCGGCACCGCCGCGGCCCCGGCCACCGCCGAGGCCCCGCTGCGCGATGCCGTTCTTGCCCTCACTGCGCTAGGCTACAAACAGGCCGACGCGGATGCGGCCGTCCGCCGCGCCCAAATCGCGCTCGGCGCGGGAGCCAGCAGTGAGAAACTCATCAGGCGCGCACTCGCCGGCTGAGCGAGCGAGCGGCGACGCAATCCACCCGGCTGCGAAGAGGAACGAGGAGGTAGGTCGCAGCCCGCCACATCCCGCCTTGAGCCCGCCAGGCTCTAGCGTCGGGTGGATGCATCGCGGTGCTCCGTCCGTTGCTCAAAGCAGGCCCACAAAAAAGCTCCGGCATCATGCCGGAGCCGGGAATAACCCACTCGTCAACGAGCGCCGACCTTAGCGTTCAAACGTGTAGGACGCAGATTGTACCTGCGCGCCCAAACCTTGACCGCCCCAAGCACTGATCGGGCGAGCGCCAAACTGAATGGCCGAAGCCGTGGCGGCATTCCAATCGGACGATTCAACCGATTGGCTGCCACTCATCCAGGACGCGAGCTGCCCGGACGCATTATCAAGCCTGGCCAATTGCTCTTCGGTAATCTGCCAGCGCGATAGCGAGTTCGCTTCCGCCGGTGCGGGCTCGATGCCCAGCGCGGCAAGGGTCAGATGCGCGGGCAAACTTTGGCGGACAACCAACCGGGCCGAAGCCGAAGGCGTGGCCGGTTTCAGCGCCATTTCCAGCGCCGCCGCTCCTCCCGGAAGCGCGGCCAAGGTAAATTCGTCGGGCGACGCGTCGGTCGGAATGGTCGGCTGACTGACTCGCGCGACCACTAGGGCGACCAGCGCCGCGACGCCCGCCGTGGCACCCCACGTCGTCCAGTTGCGGATCCATTCGCGGCTTCGCGCTTTATCCGTCATGCGGATCTCCGCATCGCGCAACGCTCGCACCAGCGAATCCGGCGCGGGAGCGTCGGATGCCGAACGGCGAAACAATTCCGCGCAGCCTCGCTGCATCACGGCGTAGCCGCGGAACGTGCGTCGCAACGCCGGGTTTTGCTGCAACAAATGCTCCAACTCGCGCGCCTCACCCGAGCTAAGCCGGTGGTCGAGATGCAGGTTAAGCAATTCCTTAAATCTAGTGTCGTTCATTACTGGTCGTCTCCTCCGATGATTTCCCTTAAGCTGTCACGAGCACGGGCAATGCGGCTTTTGACCGTGCCGACGGAGATGCCCAGAATCGCGGCGATCTCCTCGTAAGATTGGTTTTTAACGTTTCGCAAAATCAAAATTTCTCTGTGCTTCGCGCTCAGTTTCTCCATGCCCACGGCGATGCGGTCAATCAGTTCCTGGGTCACGGTCACATCCCCGGGCGATTCCGTCTCGCCGACAAAAACTTCCGATAGAGGCGTGTCGTTATCGTGCCCGACCGGTTGGTCGAACGACACGGTGCGATCGCGTTTGCGGCGCCACCAATACCAGTAGCGGTTACGCGCCAGATTGGTGGCGATCTGGTAAAGCCAAGTGGAGAACGAGGAGTCGCCCCGGAAATTCGCCAGCCCACGATGAGCGCGGATAAAAGCGTCTTGGGTCACCTCCTCCGCGTCTTGTTGGTTACGCAGCAGTTGGTGGACCATGCCGTAAATCCTGTCCCAGTGACGGCTGACCATTTCCTCGAAAGCAGCGGCGTCCCCGTTTCGAAAACGATCCACAAGCAGGCGATCCAGGGCGACTTCTTGAGCTTTGGCAGACATATGTTCTTCCGCGTTCTGACGCGCGTTATCCACGAATGTTCCTTCGCTGCGCGGCACAGGCGGAGCGGAATCTGGGGTAGGAACATCCGCCTTTTCGGGCGGCCGTGGCGGAACACTCATCGGGGGTCAAAAAGCCCCCGCTGACTGCCGCCGTCAACCGCATGTAAGCAGGATCGGTGTAAAAACCTCACCCGCCGCGCCGCCCTCCCCGATGTGTTGCAAATCAGGCCAACCCTATTAGCGCCTAGCTCGTGTCGCCGCCATCACGGCTAATTATTCGCCCGGATTCGCACCCTGATGGGGTGTCTAGGGTAAATCACGACGGCTTAGACTTGCAGCCCTCTAATTATAGGGTGCTGTCGGCTCCGTTCGCCGAAACTTTCCGGCCCTCCACGCCGCGCTTTACCCTATTTCATGACGCACGCAGACCGATCAATTTACCCTGTTATCGAAGGCCCCTATCTGAGCGATCTGCTCGACCAACCACGCGCCGTATCCGCCACGCTTGGCGGTTTGCCTTCGGCCCTCGGTCTACCCGCCGCGCATTTGGATAGACCGAGAATCGTGCTGACGGGCATGGGTTCATCCCTCCACGCGCTCCATCCGCTGCAGCTTCGTCTCCTTGCCGCCGGTCGCACCGCCTTTCTTTCCGAAACCGCAGAACTAGTTCATGGCGAAGTGGAACTACTTGACGCTCGTTCGCTCATCGTGGCGGTTTCCCAGTCCGGACGCAGCGCCGAAACTTTGCGGTTGCTCGATCTCGTTGACGCCCGAGCCCCAGACGCGCGCCCCGTCGTGATCGGCGTGACCAACAACTCCGATTCCCCGCTCGCGCTCCGTGCCGACGCCGTCTTGCCCCTTCAGGCCGGCCCGGAATTCTCCGTTTCCTGCAAGACCTACCTTGCCACGCTCGTCGGGCTGGAATGGCTGGGCGGCCTCCTGCTTGGTTCCGATTTGCGCGCCCTCCGCGGCACCCTGGCTCCCGCGCCCGCCGCCATCGCCGCTTACCTCGCCTCCTGGCCGGATCATGTGCGCGAACTGGCTTCGTTTCTCACCCCCACGCGCAGTCTTTTCCTGACCGGGCGCGGCGCCTCGCTGGCCGCCGTCGGCGCCGGCGCTCTGATATTAAAGGAGTCCACCCGCATGCACGCCGAGGGCATGAGCGCGCCCTCTTTTCGCCACGGCCCCCTGGAAATGACCAGCCCCGAGCTGGCGCTGTTCGCCTATGAAGGCGATGCCGCCACCGCCGCGCTCAACCGCCTCCTCGTCGCCGACGTGCGCGCCGCCGGCGGACTCGCCGCCTTGGTGGGTCCCGGCGCCGAATGCGCGGCGTTGCGATTGCCCGATGTCGCCCCCGAGCTGCGTCCGCTCCTCGAAATGTTGCCCGCCCAAATGATTTCGTTGGCCGTCGCCCTACTGCGGGGACGCGAGCCCGGGCGATTTGAACGCGCCACCAAGGTTACCGTCATCGCCTGAGGCCCGAACCTATGAAAATCGCCCTCACCCTCGCTCCCGTCACCATGACCCCGGCGGTAATGGCCGACCTCGAAGCCCGTGGCCTCATCCTCCGTCTGGCGCCCCACCGCCACGATTTGCCCGCCGAGCCCGGCCATACACTCGACCGCCCGATCTACAAATCGGCCGACAAGTGGGGCCCGCACATGCTGATCTCCGTGACCGTGAATCGCGTGCCCTTCAATGATTTCGCCACCCACCCCGACAACGAGGATTTTATCCTGGTCGGCGATCCCGATACCAAGCCGCTCTATCTGGTGGTCGCGCTCATGCGCCGCCCAGAACTCGCCGCCAAGGTCGCCGCCGGCACGATCTCACCCGCCGACTTCGTCTGCCTCCACGTGAAGTGGAACGACCCCGACGTGAGCTTTTTTACCATGCTCGCCGACGTGCCCCACGGCGAGGCCATCACCGCGTCGGAGGGTCGCTGCCCCACCTTCTACGTCACCGAGGGCCGGGATTTGCCCAACGATCTCTTCGATTTCGGCCCCTACGAACTCGTGGTCCGCGCCTGATCCGCTCCCCCGTTTCGTATCCATTCCAGCATGATAACCGCGCCCGCCGCCAAAAAAAGCCTGCTCCCCCCGGCCTGGCTCCTTTACGCCATCACCGCCGGCACCTGCTGGGGCATCTGGGGGGTGCTCGCCAAAGGCCCCAGCCGCGAACTCTCCGGCTGGATGACGCAGGTCCTGTTCACCTTCGCCCTCATCCCGTCGGTCATCGTCGCCTGCCTCTCGAAGCAGGTGAAGGTCGGCACCAACAAGCCGCGCGGCCTCTTCTGGGGCTTTATCGCCGGCCTCATCGCCGCCGCCGGCAACATCTTTTTCTACCTCGCCCTTGAAGACGGGGCCGACGCCGCCATCGCCGTGCCGCTCACCAGCGTCTACCCGCTGGCGACCATCTTCATCGCCTATTTCTGGTTCAAGGAGCGCCTCAACTCCGTCCAAGCCATCGGCATCGTTATCGCCCTTGCCGCCCTGCTCCTGCTCAGCGGCGAAGCCGGTAATCTGGATCAGCCGGCCGAGATCATCCGCCGCATCGGCCTCACGCCGTGGATGCTCTATGCCTTCGGCGCCATGCTCTGCTGGGGCGTTTTCAGCGCGGTGCAAAAAGTCTCCACCAACCACGTCTCCGCCGAGATGAGCTACCTCGCGTGGTGCGCCGCCTTCATCCCCATCGCCCTCTGGATCGTCGCGACCAAGCCCCTCGACTGGAACATGTCCGCCGCCACGGTCTGGTCCGCCCTGGCCGCCGGCGCGCTCAACGGTTTCGGCGTCATCGCCGCCTTCGCCGCCTATCGCTACGAGGGCAAGGCCGCCATCGTCACGCCGCTCGCCGCCGCCGTGCAACCCATCGTTACGCTCATCCTCGCGCTGCTCTTCCTCGGAGAGCGCGTGGGCCCGCTCGAAAGCGCGGGCATCGTGCTCGCCATCCTTGCTGCCGTGGCACTCTCCTACGAAAAGAAAAAATCCTGACGCCGCCCCGCAAGTCGGTGTCCCTCTCTTTCCTCACCCCGCCCGTTCCCGTATGCCTCACCCCGCTTCTCGATCCCCCGCATTCCTGCGTTCCCCTTTTGTGCGTTCGCTCGCTTGGATGACCGGGGTCCTTATGGGCTTTTGCGCCCTTCTGCTGGCCTGCTCGGCCTGGTTTGCCCCCAAGGTCGCCGACGAGGCCCTTACCCATCCTTCGGATGAGGTCGCGGCCATGCTCGATGCCCGTTCTCGCCTCTTTGATGCCAATGCGCCCACCGTTCACCGCCAGGTGGACTACACCGAGGGCGAGCGCGGCGCTTGGTGGCCGAAGGGCGAGTCGCCCATGCTCAAGGAGCTGGTCGCG
>JBBRHC010000210.1:0-6969 GCA_038223295.1 Opitutales bacterium | reverse complement strand
ATTGGCGTGCTTGCCGCCTCGCTCACCGCCGCCGTCGCCGGATATTTTTTCCTACGGTTGGGAGGCGATGGACAAAAGACGCCCCGGCCAAACGGGAACGATTCATGAATGACGCCGACGCTTTCGCGGCCGCATCGGGAGTCCGAATCATGAACAAACTCAAGCGGCTCGGGGGCTCTCTATATTCGTTCTTCCGGGCGCTGCATCCACCGGTGCGACCTACGACCTGTTGCCAATTCCGGGTTTTGCGGGCCGCGTTGATTGGCCTCCTCTGCTGGGGGTTATTAACGACATTGGTAAGCGCGCAGGAGGACGCGAGCGGACCGCACAACCAATTCCTTCCGCAGAAAGAGGAGCCGTCTATCGCGCCGAAAACGGTGGCCGTGCAGCCGGTCGCCCACGACGAGGAGATCCGCGAGCGCCTCCAAAGCGTCATGGAGGCCACGGGGTGGTTTCACGCGCCGGAAGTTAAAGTCGTGGACGGCGTGGTTTTCCTCAACGGCCTGGCCGACACCGACGAGATCAAAAAGTGGGCGGGCGACCTGGCCCGCAACACCCAGGACGTGGCCGCCGTAGCCAACCGGATCGAAGTATCCCAAGCGTCCGCGTGGGACTTCAGCGGGACACGGAGAGGGCTGTCGGGGCTGTCGCGCGACCTTGTCCGCTCCCTGCCGTTCATTGTCGTCGCGCTGTTTATCTTGGTTTTATCGGCGGGGGCTGGCTGGCTGACCGCGCGCAGCGCCCGAAAGTTTCTCGGCGGGCGAGTCCGCGCGAGACTTCTGCGCGGCGTCCTGGCGGGAGGCCTGGGTGTGATGGTGTTTCTTGCGGGCACTTACATCGTCCTGCGGGTCTCCGGTTTGACCCAATTGGCTTTGACCATCGTCGGCGGCACGGGCCTGGTCGGCCTGGCGGTCGGCATCGCCTTCCGGGACATCACGGAGAACTTTTTGGCCAGCATCTTTCTGAGCATCCAGCGCCCGTTCGAAACGGGTGACCTGGTCGAAATCGTCGGAGTCACCGGCTATGTGCAGCAGTTGAATATCCGCACCACCGTGCTGCTGACTCTCGACGGCAACCTCGTGCAAGTCCCCAACTCCGCTGTTTACAAGAGCACGCTCCAAAACTTCACGGCCACCCCCAACCGGCGCGAGAACTTCGTCGTCGGCATCGGCTACGACGACGCGATCGATGAAGCCCAGGAGGTCGCCCTGAAGGTGCTGCTGGAACACCCGGCGGTCTTGCAGGAGCCGGAGCCCTGGGTGCTGGCGGACGATCTGGGCAAAGCAACGGTCAACCTAAGAATCTACTTTTGGATCAATGGCCATGAACACAGTTGGCTCAAGGTGCGGTCTTCCGTCATCCGACTCGTGAAACGCGCCTTTCAGCAACACGGCATCAGCATGCCGGACGAAGCGCGGGAAATCATCTTTCCGCAGGGCATCCCCGTCACGCTGCTCGACGCGAAGCAGGAGCCGCGGACGAAGAGCCCCGGCCCGCTAAAACCATCCGGGCACGCGCCGCCTGCGCAGGGACTGGATTCGGTGTCGACAAAGGCGGAGGCGGGGCTGTCCAACGAGGCCGGCATCCTGGAGAAGCAAGCCCGGCAGGCCAAGCCGGTGGTCGAGGGCGAAAACCTCTTGGGCGCCATCCCCAGCGCACGTCCCGCCAAGGTCGATCTGAGCGCGGACAACGAAACTTGAGCCATGAACAAACTCAAACGCCTCTGGAGCAACCTGCGTGGAAGCTTTTGGTTTGTCCCTTCGCTCATTGTGGCGGGCAGCATCGTGTTCGCCGTCGTGCTCGTTGACGCCGACTCCGCCGGCAGCCGAGCCTGGCTGGCCCGCTGGCCCCGGCTGTTTGGGGCGGAAGCGGCGGGGGCGCGAGACATGCTCTCCACCATCGCCGGCTCGATGATGACCGTGGTGGGGGTCACGTTCTCGATGACCCTGGTGACGCTGACGCTGGCCTCGAGCCAGTATACCTCGCGCATCCTGCGGAACTTCATGCGCGACGGCGTCACGCAGGTCGTGCTGGGCATTTTCGCCGGCGTTTTCACCTATTGCCTGATTGTGCTGCGCACGATTCGCGGCGGCGACGAGGGTTCATTTGTCCCGAGCCTGGCGGTGACATTTGGCGTGGTGCTCGCGATTGGCGGCATAGGCGCGCTCATCTTTTTTATCCATCATATCGCGTCATCGATCCAGGCCTCGAACATCATCGCGTCGGTCGCCCATGAAACGACCGAGGCGATCGATCGGCTATTCCCCGACTCCCTCGGCCACGAACCGGAGTCCGACGACGGGAGTGCGACTTCGCGCGCTCTGGCGGGACGAACATGGCAGACCATCCCGGTGAAGGGGAGCGGTTACATTCAGGGCGTCGATAACGCGGCGCTCCTGCGTCTGGCCCGCGAACACGAAAGCATCGTGCGCATGGAACGCGGCGTCGGGGATTTCGCGGTTGATGGAACCGCCCTGGCTTCGGTCGCCCTCAATTCAACGCCCGCCAAGGAGCTCGTTTCTTCGCTGCAAGAAGCCTTTAGCCTCAGCCGCTACCGCACCGTGGAACAAGACTCCGCTTTCGGCGTGCGGCAGATTGTGGACATGGCCTTGCGCGCCCTTTGCCCCAGCACCAATGACACCACGACGGCGCTGGTTTGCGTGGATTATTTGACGGCGATTCTGGCGCGACTGGCTCCGCGCGAGATTCCCGCCTCGCACCGCTATGAGGAAGGAAAACTGAGGGTGATCGCCATCGGGCCGACCTTTACCAGCCTGGTGGCCGAATCATTTGATCAGATCCGTGCCAACGGCTCCGGCAATGTCGCCGTCCTGCTGCGCATGCTGGATGCGCTGCAGACCATCGCCAGTTTGACGGACGACCCCGGCCGCCGACGGGTGCTGCGCGAGCACGCGGACCATCTCGCGGAAACCTCCGCGCGCACGCTTGAGTCCCCGCGAGACCGGGCTCTGATTAGGCGGCGCTCGGCCTGCGTGCGGTCATCACTGAAGACGGCGGGCGCCAAGGGCTCCGACCAACCAAGGAATGAACATGAAAATCAACACTGAGAACTTTCGCGTGCCCGCCGGAGAAAAGGTGGACCTGAAAAAATGGCCGACGCAGGTGCAGCCGATCTACGATTCGAAAAAGCACTATCGCCACGCCCTCCGTAAAAAGGTGAAGGAACTGAGCAAGCTGCAGCGCCTGCAGTATGCCGCGAACAGTTACTCGGTGTTGCTCATTTTTCAGGCGATGGACGCCGCCGGCAAGGACGGCGCCATCCGGCACGTGATGTCGGGCGTCAATCCGCAGGGCTGCCAGGTGTTCAGCTTCCAGCATCCCAGCGCGACGGAGCTGGACCACGATTTTCTCTGGCGCACCACCCGCAACCTCCCCGAACGCGGACGCATCGGCATCTTTAACCGTTCCTACTACGAGGAGGTGCTCATCGTTCGGGTGCATCCCGAGATTCTCCGCAGTCAGGGCTTGCCGGACGGTTCGGTCACGGCGCGGGCCATCTGGGAAGACCGGTTCCGCTCCATCATCGACCTCGAGGCCCACCTCCATCGCAGCGGCACGCGCGTCGTGAAATTTTTCCTGCACCTATCGAAGGAGGAACAATGCAAACGCTTCCTCAAACGCATCGACGATCCGGAAAAAAACTGGAAGTTCAGCCAAGCCGACTTGGCGGAGCGCGAGTTTTGGCCGGACTACATGAAGGCCTACGAAGCGTGCCTCGCAGCGACGAGCACCGAGGATACTCCCTGGCATGTCGTCCCCGCCGACGATAAAAAAAACGCCCGCCTGATCATCTCTGAAATCATCCTGGAAGTGTTCAAGGGCCTGAAAATGTCCTACCCGAAATCCGACGCGAAGCGGCGCCGGGAACTGAGCCTGATCCGCGAGCAACTGGCCCCTTGACGCGGCAAACTCGGACCCACTGACGCCGCCCGGCGGATTCTAAATAAAACTGTAACCGCAACACCCGCCATTCGCCCCTCGCCCCTCGCCCCTCGCCCTTCGCCCCGGGTTTAAGCCCGCGCCCCGCGCTGCCGCACCGCCTCGAACAGCGTGATGATCGTCGCCATCGCCACGTTCAGCGAATCCGCCTGCCCCGCCATCGGGATGACCACCCGCGCGTCCGCCTCCCTCAGCCAAAAATCGCTCAACCCATACTGCTCGCTCCCCATCACGATGGCCAAGGGCCCCCGCAGATCCGTATCGCTGTAGCAGTCCGTCGCCGACGGCGTGGTCGCCACCGCCCGGATGCTCCGCCCCCGCAGCCAAGCCCGCACCTCCTCGCTCGTCGCGATGATCACCAAGACCGAAAACAACACCCCGGTTGAGGCGCGCACCACGTTGGGATTAAACAAATCCGTCACCGGATCGCACACGATCAACGCATCCACCCCCGCCGCGTCCGCGCTGCGCAAAATCGTCCCCAAGTTCCCCGGCTTCTCGATCGCCTCCACCACGAGCAAAAACGGCTCCGCCCGCCCCGCCCCGCTCGCCTGCGCCGCCTTCGCCCCGGCATCCAACGAGCCCTCCAAGTCCGCCAGCGTCCGCCGCCACTGGGGCGCCACCGCCAGCAACCCGTCCGGCCGCTCCCGATACGCCACCTTCGCAAACGCATCCTTCGTCAACTGAAACACCTTCGCCCCCGCCGCCTCCGCCTCCTCGATCAGCGCCGGCTCGTTGCCCTGCTCGCCGAGATACCACTCCGGGCACACGTAGAGCTCCGTCAACGTCACCGCTTTCTCCAGCGCCCGCCGAATCTGCCGATACCCCTCCACCAAAAACACCCCCGCCTCGTCGCGCGGGCGCCGATCCCGCAGTTTCACGAGCTGCTTCACCCGCGGATTTTGGAGACTGGTGAGGAGTTCGACCGAGGCCATGGCGGCAACAAGGCGCAAAAGACACCGAAAGAGGCCACTAGAAAACCGCCCCCTCAATTTGCGCGTATTGCGCCTTCTTGCCGTCGCCCTCTCCGTCTATCTCCTTTCCTCCCCTTTTACCGTGGCCCGCAAAAAATCCTTCAACTCCGATCCCTTCCCCTATCACGCCGAGCTCGAGCTGGAGATCGCCACGCTCACCAATCTCGGTGTCGGCCTCGGTCGCGTGCCCCACCCCGCCGACCCCGTCTCGCGCTGGGTCCTCATGGTGCCCTTCACCCTCCCCGGCGAACGCGTGCGCGTGCGCGTTTTTCGCAACCACAAGAACTTCTCCGAGGCCGACCTCGTCGCCATCCTCACGCCCTCGCCCCAGCGCATCGAGGCCCCTTGCCCGCTCTTCGGCCGCTGCGGCGGCTGCCAATACCAAAACCTCGCCTACCCGGAGCAACTCCTCTGGAAACGCCGCCAGGTCGAGGAGCTCCTCAAATACATGGCTGACGTCGTTTTCCCCGTCGCCCCCGTCATCGGCTCGCCCGCCCCCTACGGCTACCGCTCCAAGATCACCCCGCACTTCAACGCCCCGCGCAACGCCGACGAAGCCTCCGTCCTCCCCATCGGATTCCTACGCCAGGGCACCCGCTTCGACATCCTCGACGTCCCCGCCTGCCCCATCGCCACCGCCCCCATCAACGCCCGCCTGGCCGAGAGCCGCGCCCACGTCCGCGCCCGCGCCGCCGAGGGGGCCTACGCCCGCGGCGGCACGCTCCTCCTGCGCGATGCCTCCGGCCAGGTGACGACCAACTACGACGACATCGTCACCGAGACCGTCGGCTCCCTGAAGCTGCGTTTCCTCGCCCGCGATTTTTTCCAGAACAACCCCTTCATCCTGCCCGCCTTCACCGCCTACGCCCGCGACCAGGCCGCCGCCAGCGGTGCGCGTTTCCTCGTCGATGCCTACTGCGGCAGCGGCCTCTTCGCCCTCACCGCCGCGCCCGCCTTCGAGCGCGTCGCCGGCATCGAGATCAGCGAGAGCAGCATCGTTTTCGCCCGCCAAAACGCCGCCGCGAACGGCATACCCAACGTCACCTTCCAGGCGGGCGACGCCTCCGCCATTTTCGCCGGCCTCGCCTTCCCAGCCGCCGACACCGTCGTGCTCATCGACCCGCCCCGCAAAGGCTGCGACCAAGCCTTCCTGTCACAGCTTTTCAACTACGGCCCCCGCGCCGTTGTCTACGTGAGCTGCGACCCCGCCACCCAGATGCGCGACCTCAAGTCCTTCCTCGCCGCCGACTACGAGCTCACCGCCGTCCAGCCCTTCGACCTCTTCCCCCAAACCCGCCACCTCGAGTGCGTCATCACGCTGCGTAAAAACCCACCCGCAGCGTAGTCACGGGGGGTAGTCCTCGTTGCCGAGCGCACAAAACGCGAAAGCAACCAATTTGAGCCGCACGGGTGTGCAGCCCGACTTACCGCAAGCTTCCGCTTCTCCGGATTCACCCCCTGATTGCCGTCCCAAAATTCCAAGAATCGATTCGCGCAAACTGTCGCGCCGCGACACAATGCCTATAGGGCACTTTGGAAAAATAGCTTTTCTCAAAATCGGGTAAAAAAAGTTACATCACCACTTAGCGTTGGTTCGGGAGTTGTCGATTTTAAGGAATTTTCCTTATTAATCCCTGGCCTTACATTGTTTTACGAAATAATCCTTGGTATTTAGGCACACTTCGCCATGGAGGGCACTCGACCAAGTTTGATGAGTTGAACGTTACACAGGAAATTATACGTCAGGTTGCTCAAACCGATGCCGGTAGCATTCCGATTCAGGCCAATATATTCTTGTTCGGGGCCGCCCATGCTGTTCTCAACACAACCAAAAATATGTTCAATCTTGCAACGGATCTGGGATTTTAAGCGATTCAGTTCTATATACAGCTCTTTCAATGGACGATTTCTAGCACCTTTTTCGTGAATGAAATTTTTAATTCCTAATTCCTCATTCTCTGGTCAGTCGCGGCACTTTTATATGCGCTATCGGCAAATACGGCTTCAGCTTCTTTCTCTTTGTTCACCAACGATG
>JBBRHC010000209.1:0-7023 GCA_038223295.1 Opitutales bacterium | reverse complement strand
CGAGTTGAATGACCGGGGCGGACTCCTCGCTTTCCAGATCTTCGGCGCGGAGGTCGCCGCCGCCGCCCTCGGCGTAGACACTGCTGATGGCCTCGGTGACGGAGCCGAGATCCACGCTTTGTTCGCCGGGCTGTTTCGACTCCTTAAAGTGCTTCTTGATCAGCGCGTCGATCAGGGTGGCGGGCGCGACGCTGATCTCGTCGATGGTGAGTTCGGTGGTCTGCTGGAAGGCGTCGCGTTTGGCGAAATCGAGCGGGTTGCTCATCAGCACCGCCACGTGGGTGTTTTGTCCTTCGAGGCGATGATAGGGGAAGATGCCTTCGCGGCGGATCACCGCGTCGCCCACGATCTCGATGAGTTTTTCATCCACCTCGCCGAGCTGGTCCGCCGACGTGATCAGGGCGTGGTTGGTGAAACGCGCGATGAATTTGGCGGTGTCCTCCGGCGCGAGTTGGAACTTCGGGTCCATCATGCGCTGGATGAGCGACGCGGAGTATTCCGCGACCTCTTGGAGGAGAACGAGATCGGCGGCGGTGAACTCACCGCGTGTGCCGGCGACGAGCTCCTTGTTGAGCACCTGGATCGCACCGATGACGGTCGCGCCCTTGAGCGGCACGGTGAGCATGGAGCGCACGTCGAAGCCCGTCGTGTTGGAGAGCGGGGTCATGAACGGCGCCTGGCTCTCGCTGTTTTTGAAAAACACCGGCTCCCCGCTCGCCACCACGCGACCGACCACGCCCTTGCGCAGCGGAAGCTTGAGTTGCAGCAGTTTTTCGCCGGTGGCCTTGAACGTGGTCTCGGCGGCCTTGTCCGCGCCCCAAAGAGTAGGGGAGTAGTAGACGTGTTTGAAGACGATGTCGTTACCCTCGACCAGGTAGAGCGTCATCGACTGCGCCTGGAGCGCTTCCACCACCTTGGATGCGGTCAACTCGATCACGTGGGCGACGTCCTCGCGGCTGGGTTGCGGCTTGGAGATGACCTTGATGAGGAGTGAGCGGCGAACGGTGTTGACGAGGGCGGGCGTGGCCATGGGCAGGTTAAGGACGAACGCGTGAAAAACGCGAAAACGCGAGGTTGCGGCGGTGAAAGGGAGCCGCAACGACAAAGCCCCATGAGCACGTGGCGAGCCCTCTGGCGAAGTGTTTTCGCGCGGCGTTCGCCGTCTCGCGCCGCCGCGGGCACTTCTTTCCCCGCCGCCGATTCCGATGCCAACGCCCGGTTCGGCGCGGACGGCGAACGCGCCGCCGAGGCGCACCTGCGTGCGGCCGGCCTGCGCGTGCTGGCGCGGAATTGGCGCAACCCCGACGACCAGCGCGAGGAACTCGACCTCGTGTGCCTGGACGGCGAGGTGCTGGTTTTCGTCGAGGTCAAGGCCCGCGCGGCCGGTGCCCGCGTGAGCGGCTACCATGCGGTCGATAAACGCAAAAAATCCGTGCTCCTCCGCGCCTGCCGCGCCTACCTGAAACGCCTGCGCCCGCCGGCCCGGCACGTGCGCTTCGACGTGGTGGAGGTCGCCCATGGCGCGGATGCGACGGCGGATGCGGCGATGGCGGCCATGCGTCTCGATCCCCGCGTGGCCTCGCTGCGCGAAGGACGCCAGGTGTGGCACTACCGCGACGTGCCGCTCTTCCCGGAGCGCGCCAACCACCGGCACGGCTGAAACGAAGGGACCCGGGCGGCCGGCCCGGCGTAAGATCGAGGGTTGGCCGGAGGCGATGATCTGGGCTAATCGGTTCCATGCTGATAATTCACCGCATTAGCCTTGCCCGAGCGCGCGACGAGCCGCCTAGTTTTTTCAAATTTTACGCCATGTCCGACGCCCCCCGCCATCCGTTCCTGCAGGGTTTGAGCAAACACCGCGGCGCTCCGCCCACGGTCATCGTGATCTTCGGAGCCTCCGGCGATCTCACCGCCCGCAAGCTCATTCCCGCGATCTATAATCTCGCTTTCGACCACCTGCTGCCCGCCGATTTTTTCCTCGTGGGCTACGGTCGCAAGGCCATCCCGAACGAGGAATTTCGCGAGGTCGCCGCCGGCGCGATCAAGGAGTTTTCCCGCCGCGAGCTCAACGCCGACGTCTGGAATCACGTCGCGACCAACACCACCTACGTCGCCGGCGGCTACGATGAGGCCGAGGCGTTCAAGCGCCTCGCCGACCACATCGACGGCATCGAGAAAAAACTCGGCCGCGACGTTCAGGTGTTGTTCTACATCTCGACTCCGCCCTCGGTCTTCGCGCCCATCCTGCGCAACCTCGGCGCCTCCGGCCTCGCCGGTCGCCGCCTGGGCTCGGCCCTGCACACCAAGGTCATCATCGAAAAACCCTTCGGCAAAGACCTCGACTCCGCCGTGGCGCTAAACGGCGTCATCCGCGAGGTGCTCGAGGAGCAGCAGGTGTATCGGATCGACCACTACCTGGGCAAAGAAACCGTGCAGGACCTTCTGGTGCAGCGCTTTTCCAACTCGATTTTCGAACCCCTCTGGAATCGCAACTACATCGACCACGTGCAGATCACGGTGTCCGAGGAGGTCGGCGTCGGCACGCGCGGCGGTTACTACGAGCAGAGCGGCGCCCTGCGCGACATGATCCAGAACCACACCATGCAGCTCGTCGCGCTCACCGCGATGGAGCCGCCCGTCTCGCTCGACGCCGAGGCTGTGCGCAACGAAAAGGTGAAGGTCCTCAAGGCCATCCAGCCACTCGATCTCTCGCCCGGCGGGGACGTCGCCCGCGCCCAATACGCCGCCGGCATGATGGGAGGCAAACCCGCCAAGGGCTACCTTGAGGAGCAGGACATCAATCCGAAGTCCGCCACCGAGACCTACGCCGCCGTGCGTCTCTCGATCAACAATTGGCGCTGGCAGGGCGTGCCGTTTTATCTGCGCTCCGGCAAACGCATGGCCCGCCGCGTCACCGAGATCGCGGTGCAGTTTAAGCGCCCGCCCGGCACGCTCTTCGCCGGCAGTGATCGCTTCGACCTGGCGCCCAACACCCTCGCCTTCCAGATCCAGCCCGACGAGGGGCTCTCGCTCATCCTCAACGGCAAGGTCCCCGGCCTCGAGACCCGCACCCAGCCGGTGAAGATGAATTTCCGCTACTCCACGACCTTCGGCTCCAACACGCCCGAGGCTTACGAGCGCCTCGTGCTCGATGCCATGATCGGCGACGGCACGCTCTTCATCCGCGGCGACGAGGCCGAGACATCCTGGCAGCTTTACACCCCGGTGCTCAAGGCCTGGGCCGCCGCCGGTCGCGAGGGCATGGATAGCTACGCCGCCGGCGGCTGGGGCCCGGCCAGCGCCGAGGCCCTCATGGCCAAGAAAAACCACGCCTGGCGCCAACCCTGACGCGGTGCCGGGCGCCTCGTAGTCACAAATGCCGAATGAGAGCGGACCGCACCCCAGCTTCAGCATCTTCAGTCCGGTCATTCGGCATTAGTCATTCGTCATTTGTTTAATCCCCATGTCTTCGATTTTCGACGCTTTGCCCGGTCTGGATACCCCGGTCGGCTCCATCTCCAAAAACCTCGCCCGCATGTGGGCGACCGATGAGCGCACCGCCGCGCTGAGCGACGACGATTCCAAGGCCACGCAGGTCAATTTCGTCCTGCACCTCGGCATCCACACCACGTCGGAGGACGCGTTGGCGCAGTTCGAGACCGCCGTGCGTTTCTCCAAACGCTACCCGTGCCGTGTCGTGGTGCTGTGCCCGATTCGCGATGAAAACGTGGCGGACGGGCAGTTGCGCGCCAAAATCTTCGGCGAGTGCCACACCGGCAAAAGCCGAGGCGACCTGCGTTGCTGCGAATTCGTCGTCCTGAGTTATCCGGCCTCGGCGCGCCAGTTTCTGGAAAACCAGGTGTCCATCTGTCTTTCCACCGATCTCCCGGTGTATTACTGGGCGCACAATTTCTCCTCCTCGGCCAAGCTGGGCGCCTACCAATATCTGCTCACCAAGGCCAAGCGCGTGCTTATCGACCGCTCGCGTGTGCCGACCGATGAGTGTGGCGAGCTCACCTGGCCACGCCCCGAGGCGGTGCGCGATCTCGTGCACGCCCGCCTCCTGCCCGTCCGCCAGTCCATCGGCCAGTTCCTGAGCGCTTATGCGCCGACCGCGCTTGTCGATGGCCTCACCGGCGTGATTGTGCGCCATGGCGATCTTCGCCGTGCCGAGGCCCGCGAGATCGGCGCCTGGGCGCAGGGGCGACTGGTCGGCTGCGGCGCGCCGGACGCCTTGCCCGTCGTGGTGGAGGCCGACGCCGGCGCCGTAGCGGATTCCGTCGAACTCGTCTTCACCTACTCCAACAACCACGCCTTTCGTTTCCAGGGTGATTTCGAGCGCGGTTGCGCGCAGTTCTCCGCGCAAATCCACGGGGCCAGG
This sequence comes from Opitutales bacterium, assembly GCA_038223295.1. Taxonomy (GTDB): domain Bacteria; phylum Verrucomicrobiota; class Verrucomicrobiia; order Opitutales; family Opitutaceae; genus IMCC26134_A. Next base: position 2,642 of record JBBRHC010000209.1, on the reverse strand, counting down.
ACGGAACTCGCCACCGCCATCGGCCTGCTCAGCCCCGAGGCCGCGCTCGCCGAGGCGATGTTTTTCTAAGGCTCTGCCTCCTCGTGTAGGGCGGGGTCGCCGCACCCCCCGTCTGCATACCCAACGGCGGGATGCGGCGATACCGCCCTACAAGCGCTCCGCGCCGGCGTAGACGTTGGCCCGGTCGGCGCGGAGGAAGCCCACCAGCGTCATCCCGGCGGCGCGCGCCGTCTCCACCGCGAGGCTCGAGGGCGCGCCGATGCCCGCCAGCAGCGGCACGCCGGCGGCCCAGCATTTTTGCACGAGCTCGAAGCTCAGCCGCCCGCTGACCAGCACCGCGCTGGCCGCCAGCGGCGTTTCCCCGGCCCAAAAGGCGGCGCCGAGGAGCTTGTCCAGGGCGTTGTGCCGGCCCACGTCCTCACGCACCGCCAGTAGTCCCCCGGCGGCGGAGAAGCGCGCCGCCGCGTGCAGCCCGCCGGTCGCGCCAAAGCCCGGCTGCGCGGTGCGCAGGCGCTCGGGCCACGCGCCGAGACCCGCCTGCGCAAAGCTCCCCGCCGCCAGGGCGCCATCGGCCAGCGGCGCCAGCGTGCAGGCCAGCGCCGCGATGGTCGCCTTGCCGCAGAGCCCGCAGCTCGAGGCGGTGAACACATGCCGCGTCAATCGCGCGGGGTCGAAGCGCGCCCGGGCTTCGCGGGAGAGCACGGCCTCCACGACATTGCCTTCCTGGCCCTGCGGCAGCTCGCGGCAGGCGAAGACATCGAGCAGATCGGCGGGAGAACGGATCACGCCCTCGGTGAGAAGAAATCCCGCCGCCAGCTCTCGATCCTGGCCGGGCGTGCGCATCGTCACGGCGACGCCTTGCCCGTTGATGCGGATCTCCAGCGGCTCCTCCACCGCTACCGCGTCCTCCTCCTCGCGCGCCGCCGCGCCGCCGAGACGGGTGACGTGAATGATCCTGGTCGCGCCATGGCTCATGCGCCGCGCGTCCCCCGCCGCTCCGGCCCCGGGTTTGAACGTAAGTTCCATGCTCCGCGGCGGTCCCGGCGTTCGCGACCTACCTCGACCCTTGGCGTCACTTCGCGCTCCCGGCCGCGGCTTTCTCGAGTGTCACCCAGGCGTTGTAATCTGGCGTGTCGCTCCAGGTGTCGCGCGCGTTGCGGTCGAGGAGGTGGTTGCCCTCGGGCCAGTGGACCTGAAGGTCGCCGCGGGTCAGCGGGGCGAGGTGAACCCGTCCGGGCAACGCGCCGCGTTGGTTTTTCAAGACCACCGCGTCGCCATGTAGCAGGCCGCGCTCGGCGGCGTCCTCCTCGTTCATGAGCACGGCGTCGCGCGGGGCGCCGTTGAGCGGATCGATCTCGGCGTAGATGAGGGTGTTGAACTGTTTGCCGCGTCGGCTGCTGACGAAGAAACGGCCGTCCTTGGCGCGCGCCGAGGGCAGGCGGGGCGTGGTCAGGCGGGCGCGGCCGCCGGGCAGGGGAAAGGCGCCCTCCGGGCAGAGATGCGCGCCGCCGTAGACGAAGGAGTCGCCGGTCTTCGCGAGTTTCTCGATGCCGGCGTAAAAGGGCACCACGCGGGCGATTTCCTCGCGGATCGCAGGGCCGGACTGGCAATCGAGCAGGTGGGCGCGCTCCGGCCAGGCCGCCGCCGCGAGGTCACGCAGGATGCGCCACTCCGCGCGCGCCTCGCCGACCACGCGCGGGATCTGCGGGGAGAACATCACGCGGCGCTCGGTGCTGGTCTCGACGCCGCCGTCGTCTTGCTCGTAGCGCGTCTGGGCGGGCAAGAGCCAGACCTCGCCGCCCGCGCGCGGGGCGATGAACATCTGGTCGGTGAGAATGATGTCCTGGTGAACGCGGACCGGGGTGCGCGCCAGCGTCTCGCGCACGTGTTCGGGATCGGGCATGGTGCGCAGGAAGTTGCCGCCCACGGCGTAGAGCACGTCTATTTTGCCGCGATGGGCGGCCTCCAGCATCTCCGGCGTGGTGTAGCCCTTGGTCGCGGGGATGGGGAAGCCGTAGTGCTTTTCCAACGACGCGAGGTTGGCCGGGTTGATCGCGACGGCGCCCGGCAAGGCCGTGGCGTAGCAACCCATCTCGCCGCCGCCCTGCACCGAGGAGTGGCCGCGGATCGGCACCGCGCCGGTGCCCTCGCGACCCACCCAGCCGCGCGCGAGCGCAAGGTTTAGCACCATGCGCACCCCGTCGGCGCCGGTGGGTGCCTGGGTGAGGCCCATGCTCCAGACCACGATGCCCCGCCTGGCCCCGCCGATGATCTCGGCGAGCGCCTCGATGGCCTCGGCCTTGACGCCGGCGCGGCGGGCAAACTCGTCCAGCGGGGTCGCCGCGCAGGCGGCCTGCAGGGCGGCGAGGGAATCGGCGTCCACGTGGTCGCGCAGGTAGGCCTCGTCCACGCCGCCGGCCTCGCCGAGCGCGGTTTTTTCCAACAGCAGTTTTAGCACGCCGTAGAAGAGCGGCACGTCGCCCGCCTGGGTGACGGGGAACCAGTAGTCGGCGAGGTCGCTGCCGAAGAGCGCGCTGACCGGCGTGCTCGGGATCCAGTAGCGTTTCAGGCCGGGCTCGAGGTAGGGGTTGACCACCACGATCTTTGCGCCGCGCTGCTTGGCGAGCAGCAGGTATTTGGTG
>JBBRHC010000208.1:0-7025 GCA_038223295.1 Opitutales bacterium | reverse complement strand
GTCAGGCCAAAAGTGATGAGCGGGAGCGGCGAGCAGGGTCGCGAGAACAAGACGGGCTTCACGAGTGGAGCCGATGCTGCGGTCCGAACCCGAACGGCCTTGGATGCGGAGGAAGGCATTTTCGGTCAACGGACAGGTAGCCCAGCCTTCCGGCACGGCGCGACGTTCAAAAAACCGGAGCGCAGCGGCGCGGTGGGGATGAGCGGAATCGGCCAAAGCGATCAACACATTGGCATCGAGGAGCTGGATCATAATTTCCCTGAGGCGATGGCGATGACGCGGGCGTCCTCTTCGTCATACTGATGATCGATGAGCTCCCGAACGTGCTCTGCGGTGAGACTGCCGCCGCTTTTTTTCAGACTCAGAATGCCGAAAGGGCCGACTTCAAATTTCTCCGGGTCGGGGTTGGTGGTGTCAGACGCGGGGGCCAATTCCCGGCGGAGGGCCTTTTCCACAATCGCCTTGAAAGTAGTGCGGCGGCGGACGGCGGCGGCTTTGGCATCCAAGAAAAGCTCATCTGGTAACTCAAGGGTCGTTTTCATATATGGGTTACGATATGGTTATATGGGTTGTTAGCAAGCACCCGTTTTACAGTGAAAGGGCGAGTTGGGAGTGGCCGAGCAGTTCGCGGCGGGCGCGGGGCGAGATGCCCTCGCCTTTGACGAAAGGATTATCAGCGAGGGCGGCGCGAAGGGCTTTGCGCCAGCCGATGCCGCGTTGCATGGCCTGGCCGGTGGTGGCGACGGTCATGGTGAAGAGCCACCAGCGCTCTTCGGGGGCGAGGGCTTCCCAGTTGCGAAGGGCGTTGGGAATATCGTCGGGCGGCGCGTCTTCCACCGCCCAGCAGAGAATGCACAGCTCTTTGCCGAGGGAGGGGTGGACAGGAATGGAAGAGGCGGGATTTTTCACCCACTTGCAGGCAGGGAGGCCATTGGCGCGGAGGCGGCGGTTGGACTCTTCCCAAAAAGCGGGGGCGAGGTCTTCCCAGCGGCGGCGGTCAATGAGCACGCGGAGGTTGGACGCAGTGGGTGCGGCGACGGCCTCGGAACGCGAGGCGAACTCCGTGAGGCCGCTTTCGCGGCGCTCGGTGATGGCAATGAGGTCGTCGCGGCCGGAGCCCTTCGGCACTTCGATAACGAAGCCGTGGCGAGCCTCGGCCGGAACGAAACCGAGACCGATGACGCGGCGGGTGGACTCGGGTGAAGTGGAGCGGGGGCGAGGCATGGCGATCATGGTTGGGAGACTTTATCCATATCCACGGGCTGGTTATTCGCCCGCAGCCAATCGAGCAGACCTTGGCCGGTGGTGAAGCCGAGGCTGCCGGCGGAGAGGCGAAGCGATCCGGGGCCGGAGAGGGTTTGCAGGGACTCGGCGATGGTCTTGAGCGGGACGGCGGCGTAACCGCCGTCGAGCGAGCCGAGGTAGTCAATGTGCTGGCGGCCATCGGTGCTCTCGGCGGTGAGCTGGATGTCGTGGGCTTTGACGGTGGGTGAGGATTCGAGGCGTCGAATAAAATCCCACGCGGCGGTGGCATCATCGAAGCGAGTGATGCCTCGCCAAGTGGCGGGCTTTACCGGATCGACCCGGCGGGCCTCTTCGCCTTTTTGCGGGATGGGGACGGTGACGGTCGTGGAGGCGAGGTTGTGCGCGGCGGCTTGGGCGAAGGCGCAGACGAGGCGGGTGCCGGCCGGGATGCGGATGGGGCCGGCATAGGTGGTGGCCCCGGCATTCTGCGGTGCGGAGCCGTCGGTGGTGTATCGGATGGATACGCCGGCGGCCTTGGGGAGGGCGAGGAGTTTGAGTTCCCAATAGTCGCCCCGGTTGGTGAGCCGGTGTTTCACGCGCAGGGTGGCGGTCCAGTCCTTCACGGCACTGAGCAACTCGGGCTTGGCGGGATCGAGGGCGAGGAATTGATAACGCAGGCCGATCGCCTCGAAGCGACTGGGCGTGGGCACGGGTGATGAGGCGGCGGTGGGCGCGGTGTCGCCAGTCTCGAAAACGACGGCGGGGGCGTGGAGCGGCTCGATCTTGAGGTAGCTGCGACCGTCGCCAGCGGGATCGTCGTCGGTGGAGAGGACGCGCACGGTGACCTCGGGCGTGGGCGGGGGGAAGGGGCCGCGACGGACGTGGTTGCCCTCTTCGCGCCAGAGGCCGCGCCGCACGCACTCGGTCTTGAGATCGTCGAGAGCGGAAGGCTTGTGAAGCTGCCACGTGGTGGTGACGGCGGCAGTGCGCTTGAAGTCGGACCAGAGGACGACCTTGGTGTCGGCCCCACCAAAGAGACGCGTCTCGGCCTTGGTGCGGAAAGCGTCGTCGTCGATCTTGATGGTGAACTTTTGGGCGGCTTCGAGGGTCTTCCGCACGGTGGCTTCGCCGCTCTGGTTTCCGGCGAAGGCGAGGTCGATGCCCGAGGCACGGAGGGCGCTGTTGATCGAAGGATAAACGAGCTGGTCGAAGGCCTCTTTCAGCGCGGCGGAGAATTGCAGACCGATACGGTCTCGCAGCATGTCGAGGGCGCGCCACTGGGGATCGTCGGGAGGGGTGTTTTCGGAGCGAAGATCGGTGCCGATGCTTTCTAGGGCGCGGGTCTGGCGGGCGGCATCGATCACTTTCTGGAAGGTGTCGCGCGAGCCGGTGAGGAAGAGGACGCGGTTTTTATACTGCTGCTGGGCCCACCATGCCTGCCAATCGGCGGAAATGGGGAGATTGTTAGCCTGACCGCCGGGACGCACGATGACGAGTGTGGTGCGGTCGATCTCTAGTTGCACCTGGTCGGGCGGCGGAAGAACGGACACGGTCTGGAAGCAGTCTTTGAGGGAGGCGGCGAAACTGCCCTCCAAGTGTTCGCGAAGCATGCGGTCCACGGTCTCGGGGTGAAGCGAGTTGGCGGTGGAGCGGAGCTTGGCGGCGAGGTTTTGCTGGTTCTTAAAGTAGAGGCGACCGTCGGCGGAGTTGTGAAGATACCAAGCGCGGGTCGCGAGTTTATCGAGGACGTTGGCCTTGAAGGTAGAGAGGTCGCGGCCGGGGCGTTGAAGGCAGTCCACAAGCTGATATTCGCGGAGGCCGTGGATGGCGCCGGGCGTGGAGGACAGCGACGCGATGAGGATGAGGCGGGCGGCGTCGGAGGCGTCGGTGCTGCGGTTGGCGGCGTCGATCTGCTCGACCTCGGACTCGCCGCCGTGGGCGATGTCGTGGGCGATGGCCTCGCTGAGGGACGGGTTGATGGTGCGGATCTCGGAGGCGATCTCGTCCTTGTTGAGGTCGAAATCGTAGGGGTGGATCAGCTCGATGGATTCGGCGCGCTTGGAAGTCCAGAGGTCGGCGACGACCATCTGCATGAGGCGAATGACGCCGCGCGTTTGTTGAAAGCCGTCGTTTTCCTTGAACTTGCCGACGAGTTCGCGGAGGTCGGGGTGAAAGGGATACGCGTCCACCACGCGGGCGTGCAGGGCCTCGGGCGAGGTGGTGGTGAGGTTCATGCGCACGGCCTCGCGGAGGGCGTCCCGGTAATCGGTGGCGACGCGGCCGATCTGGGCCTCGGGCGCGATGATGGCGAAGAGGCGCTTGCGGAGAATGTGGTAAAGCTCGTCGCCGTTTGGATTGACCGGAGTGATGGGGGTGGCGATGCGCTTGGCCTCGCCGGTGATGTTCTGGATGGCGCGGTCGAGGGCGGCCTGAAGGCGTTCTTGCCCGGTGGAATAGTTGGTGCCGGCGAGGTCGGAGAGGACGAGGCAGACGTTGTCCATCTCGGTGACGGCGACGAAGAGATTGGCGAGGGCCGTGGTGGTTACGGCGGCGAGGTCGCTGTTGCCCACCGGGACGGCGAGGGCGTATTCGAGGTAGGGAGGAAGCTCGTCGAGGAAAATGATAACGGGCTCGGTGCCGAGAAGAGTTTTCCACGCTTCTGGGCCGGGGGCGGAAAACAGCGGAGTGACGTAGCGGGCGAATTGATCGGCCTTACCGAGCTGGGCGGCGAGGTCGCCCCAGATGCCAGCGGGAGCGTCGGTTTTGCGGCCGTTAAAACCGATTACGTGGCTGGCGGCGAGTTTGGGGGCGGGGTTGGCGGTGCCGAGGACGGCGTGGCGGAGGGCGGGATCGCGGGCGAGGAGGCCGAGGGCGATCATGCTGTGGGTCTTACCCCCGCCCATCGCTTGAGAGAGAAGGAAAACCGAGGAACCGGCCGAGCCGCTGGACAGGTGACGGAAAGCGCGCTCGATAAGCGCCTTCATGCCGGCGGTGAAGTAGTTCTCCTCGAAAAATTCGGGTCCTTTGATCTCGTTTTTGAGGAAGGTATCGAGGCTCAAGACCGTGGCGCGACGGTTGGCTTCAAAAACGGAGTGGCGGGGCGTGCAGAGGATTTGAAGAGGCATTGATGCGACGGGTGGTGGGACGACGTGTAAAGTGAAGAGGCGATTAATTGTAAAAACACTGGATACGGGGATTTATGGCAAAGGATTAGTTTTAGACTGGGCAAGGTTTTGACAGCCGGAGCGATAGCGAGACGCCTATATCGGTGAGGGTGGGACATCTGCGGGTACAGGGGAGGGAGGGCCCAATTGAATGATTTTTGGCGCACGAAAAAGCCCCGGCGCGGGAAGCGGCCGGGGCTGAGAGGCAGGACGGAGGTGAGGGGTTCGTCAGGTTTTGCGGGAGTCGTTGGGTTTGCCGCACCAGTTTCGAAGTCAACCGCTGCGGTATGTCGCCACTTTTAAAAGAATCACCGGAAGACCTTTTTTAGAAGCGACTACGTGGCCGTCCCCGCCACTGCAACGCGAGGTAACAGGCCACGAAGAGCAGCGTGAACACCACGCCCAGCGCGGCGGCGAAGGGCAGGTTTCGCGCCTTGAAAACCTGGTTTTGGATCACGTTGCCGATCATCGCGACCTTCGCGCCGCCCAGCAGGTCGGTGATGGCAAACATGCCGAGGGCGGGCACGAAAACGAGCAGGATGCCCGCCGCGATGCCCGGCCAGGTGAGCGGGATGATGACCTCGCGGAAGGCGCGCAGCGGGCCCGCGCCCAGATCGTGCGCGGCCTCGACGAGGGCGTTGTCCAGCTTTTCGGCGCTGCCATACACGGGCAAAATCATGAAGGGCAGGTAGGCGTAGACCAGGCCGATCACGACGGCGGTCGGGGTGTAGAGCAGGTCCAGAGGCCTGGCGAAAAGGTGCGGCACCGCGCCCGAGGCGAGCAGCGTGGCATTGAGCAGACCCTCGCCTTTGAGGATCGCGATCCACGCGTAGGTGCGGATCAGAAAACTTGTCCAAAACGGGATCATCACGAGCAGGAGCAGGCGGTCGCGCACCACGGGGCTCTGCCGCGCCATAAACCACCCGACCGGGTAGCCCACGACCAGACAGATGAGCGTGGTAAGGGCGGCGTAATACACGGAGCGCGCGAGGATGCGCAGATAGGTGGCATCGAAGACCCGGACGTAGTTTTCCCAGGTGAATGCGAAGACCACGTCGCCGAGGTCGTCGCGCGAGCAAAAGCTGTAGACCACCAGGATCAGCGTCGGCGCGATGACAAAGAGCCCCAGCCACGCGAGCATGGGCGCGAGCAGTAGCCAGCCCGTCAGGCGCGGAGGTCGCGCGTGGGTGTTTTCGGAGGTGGCGGCGGGCAAGGTCTGCATGCGGAGGGGAGTGTAGCAGGAATCGAAGTCATGGGATTGAAAGTGGCACGGGCGGGACGCCCATGGGAACGGCGGCGAACGGGCGGGACGCCCGTGCCACGTCGGAGGAACGGCTTTGACATCACCTCCTGTCGCATCCTGTCGCGATTCCCGCTGCTCCCGCAGCGGGCTACTTTTCGCGCGGCCCTGCGCGCGGGCGCGCAGGAAGGTCCGGCGTCTGTCGCACTCCACCGCCAAGTCCGGATCCGGAGCGATCGGGCGAGCGTGGTGCGTCGAGATGGGCTCGCGCTCAGCGCGCGTTTTTAAGGTCGGTGATCAGCTCGTCGATGGCCGCGCCGCTATCGCCGATGTGTCGAAAGGTATCGAGCTTGCGCTCGACCCTGGGGTAGCTGGCGGGGTTGGCGAGCTGCTCGGGGGTGAGGAGTTTGCGCGCGGCGGCGTTGGGGTTGGTGTAGGGGAACTCGTCGGAGATGAGTTTGCTCACCTCGGGACGCAACACGTAGTCGATGAAGAGGTGGGCGTTCTCGACGTTGCGCGCGCCCTTGGGGATCGCGAGCAGGTCGACGAAGAGGTGCGCGCCCTCGGCGGGCAGCACGTATTGGAACTTTTTGTCCTCGTTCCAGAGCAGGGCGGCCTCGCCGCACCAGACCAGGCCGAGGTCCACGTCGCCGTTGAGCAGCGCGGTCTTGGGGCTGTCGGAGTCGAAGAGTTTGATGAGCTTGAACCACTCGGCGAGCAGGGGGCGCGTGGCGGCGATGTTCTCGGGCGTGAAGTCGTTCAAATCCTTCCCCAGCACATAGAGCGCGGCCGCGGCGAGCTCGCGACCGTCGTCGAGCACGACGAGACGGTTTTTGTATTTTTCGGCGAACAGGTCGCGGTAGCCGCGCACGGGCTCCTTCACTTTGTCGGTGTTCACCACGATGCCGACGGTGCCGACCATGTAGGGCACGGTGAAGGCCTGCCCGGGGTCGTGCGGCATGTTCAGGTACTCCGGCATCAGGTTTTCGAAGTGGGTGATTTTCGTGCGGTCAACGGGGAGGAGCCGCTTGTTTTTGATCAATGCCTCGGCGATGTAGTCGGGCGGCTGGATAAGGTCGTAGCGCGAGCCGCCCGCGAGCAATTTGGCCAACATCTCCTCGCCCGAGGCGAAGGTCTCGTAGTTGACCTTGATGCCGGTCTCGGCGGTGAAGCCGTCGAGCACGGCGTGCGGCACGTATTCGGACCAGGCGAAGAGGTTGAGCTCGCCTTTCTTTTTCTTCGGCGCGGCGGAGGCGCTCAGCGCGCAGAGCGCGGCGAGGCCGAGGGTGAGGAGTAAACGGAGCGTTTTCATGTGGGTGGCGGTAAGGGGGGCGGGCGGGGCAAACCGGGGCGGGGCCGTGTCAGCGCGCGGCCAT
>JBBRHC010000207.1:0-7038 GCA_038223295.1 Opitutales bacterium | reverse complement strand
ACGTGTGCCTGGAGGATCCGGGCCGCATCGTCCGTCTCGTGCCGGCGGAGTGAGCCCGACCCGTATCCGCCGAATCCGGTGCTCGGGTGCTGCGGTGCACCGGTTCCCCGGAGCCCGCGTGGGATTGAACGTGAGTTCGATTTCCCCGTCATGCCTCCGGGCGCGCGGGCGCGTGTTACAGGTTGGACCTTGGCGCGCGGGCACCTTCCATGGCGGCCCGCATGTCCTTCGATCATCCCGCCTCAGTCGCCGCCGCGCCGGCCCCCCATCTCTTGGGGCTTACGCGCCGCGAGTTGATCGCACGCACGGCGGAGTGGGGCTTTTCGCCGGTCCACGCCGCGTCGTTGTGGAACGAGGTGTATCTGCAAGGCCGCCGACGACGAGAGGACTTCGCGCCGCATGATCGCCTGTCCGCGCGGTTTCTCGACCGCGTCTTCACCGAGCTGGCTTTTGACTTTCCCGTCGTAGCCCGGGATACGCGCTCCGCCGATGGGTTTACCCGCAAATACCTTCTCGCCCTGCACGACGCCCAGCACATCGAAACCGTGCTCATGCGCTACAGCGGGCGCGTGACCGCGTGCGTAAGTTCGCAGGTGGGCTGCGCGATGGGCTGTGTTTTCTGCGCCACCGGCCAAATGGGCTACACGCGACACCTGACCGCCGCCGAGATCGTCGCGCAGGCGCTCCACGTGGATGCCGTGCTGCGCGACACCGCGCCCGGCCTTGAACCATCCGAAGGGGCCGGGAGCACCCCCGCGCCCGCGCTCGCCGAGCCGGCGCACGCCTCGCCGCACCACCGCCATGAACGCCTGCGCAACCTTGTCTTCATGGGCATGGGCGAGCCGCTGCATAACTACGACGCGGTCATGCAGGCCATCGACATCCTGCGCGACTCGTGCGGCGTGGCCCTTGGCGCGCAAAAAATCTGCGTATCCACCGTGGGTGTCGTTCCCGGCATCCGTCGCCTCACCGAGGAGAAACGTCCCGTGCATCTCGCCGTGTCGCTGCACGGCGCGAGCCAGGAGGAACGCGCCGCGCTGGTGCCGGTCGCGCGGAAATGGAAACTCGACGAGCTTATGGACGCCTGCCGCGAATACACCGCCAAACTCGACCGCCGCATCTTCTTCGAGTGGACGCTCATCGACGGCAAAAACGACGGGCCGGAGCAGGCGCGCTCCGTCGGCGAGTTGTTGAAGGGCATACCGGCCCAGGTGAACCTGATCCCGCTTAATCCAACCTTTGGATACGACGGCCAGCCCACCCACGCGTCCGGCGCGCGCCGGTTTCAGGAAGTGCTGGCCGGCTACGGCATCCCCTGCACCGTGCGCCAACGCCGCGGGATCGACATCGCCGCCGGCTGCGGCCAGCTCGCCGTGGCGGAACGGCCGTAGCACCGCTCGCGGTGGCTGCGTTCGCGATTAGTAGCGGAAACTCTCCCGGTTCGCGCGTTTTAACGCGCGCGCGGTGCGGCCAGCTCGGCCGGCGTCACGCCGGCGCGCACCCGCACGGTGGCGAGCACCTTGGGCACAAAGAGCCGAGTTTCCGCCGGGAGGTGGTCGGCGATGCCGGCGAAATCCGTCGCGTCGCGGGCCTTCAGCGTGCGCGCCACGCGGCCCTCGCCGCCGTTGTAGGCCGCGATGGCCAGCGGCCAGTCGCCGAAGCGCGCGTGGAGTTTTTTCAAGTAGGCCGCCGCCGCCCGCGCGCTCGCCTGGGGCTGGGTGCGCTGATCGAGCGGGAGGAGCGAAAGCCCGAGCGATTTCGCCGTCGCCGGCATGAGTTGAAAAAGCCCTCGTGCCCCGGCCGGGCTGCGTGCCCGCGGGTTGAACGTGCTCTCCGTTTCCGCCAGCCAAACCAGGGCCTCGGGCACGCCCTCGGCGGCAAAGGCCGCGCGCAACACGGGTAAAAATTCGTCCGCGCGGGCCGGTCGCGGACGTTTCGCGATCCGCGCCTGCCATAGGTCGTAGAGCGGGATGCCGCGAACCGCCGGCTTCGCGGCGGGAGGGGGAACCGTCTTGGGCGGAAGCGTGGGCGCGGGCGGATCGGGGAGAGGCTGAGAGGGTGGGGGAGGGGAGGGCGGGGCGACGGGCGGCGGTGTTTTCAGGGCTTCGGCGGCGGCCTCCATGTCGTCGAGTTGCTCGCGCAACCAGTCCGCGTAGTCGGCGAGATCCGGCAGCGCACGCATCGCTTGTAGCGCGACTCGCGCCTGCGGTGCGCAGCGGGCGAAGGTTTCCAGATCCACCTCTCCACCGGCGGATTCCAAACGGGTGAAGAGCGCGAGCACTTGTTCGCGCGAGACAAGTTCGTAGTCGGCCTTGATCGACTCGGGCGCGTAGTCGTTCCAAAGCGATTCCGCCACCGTTTGCAGTTCGGCGAGTGGCTCCGGGGGCGAGCCGGCGGCGGCGGTCGGGGAGGCGGTCCCGGGGCTTTCGACCGGCTGCGCGGTCGCTTCGCTGACGGCGAGCAGGCTCAGCGCGCCGATCACACGCCCCGGACGGATACAACGCGCGAAGAGGTTCATGCGAACCAGTCAATCGCTCCCGGCCGCGCGGACAAGTCATGTGCGGCGGCTTTCACCATTGCCCCGCGCGCCTGCGGCCTGTTTGCCTCTCCTTTACCAAAATGAACCGCGTCTACATCAAGACCTACGGTTGCCAGATGAACGAGCGCGACAGCGAGGCTGTCGCGGCAATGCTGCGTGGGCGCGGTTATCGCATCGTGCAGTCGGAAGACGACTGCGACATCATGCTGCTCAACACCTGCTCCGTGCGCGACGCGGCCGAGCAAAAAGCCTTGGGAAAGGCGGGTTACGTCGTGCAGCGCAAAAAGCGCAATCCAGACTTCGTCCTCGGTATCCTGGGCTGCATGGCGCAGAACCGCGGAGCCGAGATTCTTGAGCGCCTGCCCGACGTCGATCTCGTCATCGGCACCCAAAAATTTCACCAAGTGCCAGGCTACCTGGACAACATTCGCGCCGCGCGAGAGGCGGGTTTTCCCATCGGAGCCGGCATCGTGGACATCGCGGAGGAGGAAGGTTCGCAAAACACCATCAAGGACCACCTCTTGCCCGAGGCCGCCGACGCATCGCGCACCGCTGAGAACGGCCATGTTGCCGACGCGGCGCCCCAGGTTGGGGCCTTCGTCTCCATCCAGCAGGGCTGCAACATGGATTGCGCGTTTTGCATCGTGCCCAAGACCCGCGGTGACGAGCGCTCGCGCCCCATGGAGGATATCGTCGCCGAGTGCGCCACCCTGGCCGCGCGCGGCGTGCGCGAGATCACCCTGCTCGGACAGATCGTCACCTCGTATGGCCGCCGCGACTACACGCACACCGACGGCGTGTCGCCCTTTGTCCAGTTGATCGAGAAAATCCACGCCATCGACGGCATCGCGCGCATCCGCTTCACCTCGCCGCATCCGCGCGGGTTCAAGGAGGACCTGGTGGACGCCTACGCGCGCCTGCCCAAGCTTTGCCCCTATGTCCATTTGCCGCTCCAGAGCGGGAGCAACCGCATCCTCAAGGCGATGAACCGCCCGTATTCGCGCGAGCGATACAAGGAGATCGTCGACGCGCTGCGCGCCTCGTGTCCCGGCATGTATTTCTCGACGGATGTCATCGTGGGATTCCCCGGCGAGACCGACGAAGAGTTCCTCCAGACCAAGGAGCTCTTCGAGGCCTGCGACTATGACATGGCTTATATCTTCAAATACTCCATCCGCACCGGCACGCCCGCCGCCGTGCTGGGCGATCAGATCGCCGACGAGGTCAAGGAGCGGCGAAATCAAGAGTTGCTCGAGGTGCTGAAACGCAACTCCGAGCGCCGCACCGCCACGCTTGTCGGCACGGTCGAGGAGGTGCTGGTCGAGGGGCCGGACAAAACCGGTCGGCGCTTTACCGGCCGCACGCCCGGCAATCGCGTGTGCATTTTCGACGCCAGCCCCCGCCTCGTCGGGAAGCTCGTGCCGCTGCGCATCACGCGCGCGAGCGTAAGCACCCTCTACGGTGATCTCGTGCTGGCGGGGGTGTGAGTTTTGTACGCCGATTTTTCCATGTCGCTCTTCCTCGCCACCCTTCTTGTCGGTTTTGTCTGGTTGCTGTTCGGCGCGGTGCTCGCCGCGGATACAGCGGTCGTACGTTCCACGCTGCGCGCCTTTCCGCGTTCCATGACCGCCGCCTATGTGCTGTTCGGCGGCGCGGCGGCGTGGTTTCTCTCGCGGGTGGCGGTGCTTTCGGAGGCGGACTTCGGGCAGTTTCGCATCCCGCTCTTTGTGGGGTTTGCGGCGGTGGCGGTGTTGTCGTTTTTCTATGTCGCGGAGTTTCTCGCGGTGCGAGGTCTCGCCGCGTTGATCCTGCTCGCCGCCGGTCCGCTGCTCCAAACCGCCTACGGGGAATACGACATTCCGCTGCGTTTGTTCATGGTGACGGCGATCTTCGTCGCGCTCACCGCCGCGCTCTGGCTCGGTGCGCAGCCCTACCGGCTGCGTGATGTGATCGAGTGGGTGCAACGCGTGCCCGGTCGAGCACGCCTGGTTGGTTCGTCACTCGTCGTCTATGGCCTGTTGCTGGTGGGCGTCGCGTTCACGTATTAAGCGGTAAACACAAGATCCTCCCTCCACCGTTTATCATGACCGACCTTGTGCATTCGTCGTCAACCGGCGGTCATTCCGCTGTCTCGGCGGCTCCCGTGTTGCTGGTTCTCGCCGGACCGGCCGGTTCAGGGAAAACCACTCTGTGCGAGCGTCTGGTCGCCGAAGTTCCAGGGTTTACCCGTGTGATCACCAGTACCACGCGCGAGCCGCGCGCCGGTGAGGTCAACGGCGTTCACTACCATTTTTTCAGCCCGGAGGAGTTTGATGCCGAAGTAGCGGCCGGGGCGTTTTTGGAGTGGGCCTGGGTGCACAAAAAAAACCGCTACGGGACCTTGGCTTCGTCGGTGTTCGCGCCGCTCGCCGCCGGCCGCAGTTTGGTGATGAATGTGGATGTACAAGGAGTGGAAAATTTCCGTCGAGCCGCCGCGCAAACCCCCGTGCTCGCGCGCCATTTCGTCGACATCTTTATAGACGTGCCCATCCCCGATCTGCTTCAGCGCCTCGGGGGGCGGGGCGAAACCGGAGACGAGATCGCCCGTCGGATGAAGACCGCCGAGCTCGAGCTGTGCGAGAAACACCGATTTTCGCACGTGATAGTCAGCCAGGATCGCGAACACGATTTTGCCGTGCTGCTCGCCATTTTTAAGGCTTCGCAAGGGCGTGTCGTCGCTAAAATTTAGCGGCCCGGGGGCGGAAACAAAAGGAGCCCCGCTTCGCGTTTCGCTTACAAAGATCAAATAATCTCAAGCTCGCAGTAATCGCGCGAGTTGTCTCAACTTCCATCCATGTACGCGTTTTTCGTCGCCACCGTCGCCAAACCCACCGTCTGGGAAAAACTGAATTCCGTCCCCAAGGAAACGTGGTTAAGCCTGTTGGTGTTCGCTTTAGCCATTTTTGTGTTGACGCGGGTTTGGAAGAATTTGAGCGAACTGAACGAGATTGTCCCGTGGATCGTTTTTCTCAGCCTCGGCGGAGCGATCACGCTTTACTGGACCTACGAGCGCAAAGAGCCAAAAATTCTTTCACCGATTTTCGATCAATTGTCGCAGATCCTGCCGTCAAAGATAGAGTACAAGGAAGCCCCGGTTACCAAGTGATTCGAGCGGTTAGAATTTAGTAACGTTGGAGAGCTACGACGCCCAGAGGGAGGCTGAGTTGCCGCGCTTTGGGTCGGTTAAAGTCTCGGTGATTTTGCGCTGAGCGCTTTTGCGTGCGGCGCATGTCGTTTTTTATCAAAAGCTTTTAGGGTTTACCGCTTAGATTTATTATGTGTCCACCCCTAGCTTGGATAGCTCGCTATACGTAATGGCGCGAATCTCACGAATTAAACGAATAGGTAATAACACGCTAAAACCGAAGACATTTAGTTGCATCGGCATCGGTGACCGGGGATTTGATTTGTTAGTCCAGTTTCGGCCGCGCCCCTCGCAAGGGCACTTTTCTAGAGAAGATTATCCGAGCGTTTTTCGACTGTCCCGCTTGCGCGGGGCAATGACGAACGAACCGATGGTTTTTTCGCGAGAAGGGTTGAATCATGGTCTATATAAAACCTTAACTTTATAATCCATGCTCAGTTATCTCAGGTCCGGTTTCGTGGCTTGCATCCTTGTTCTGGGTGCGCTCGCGCAGGCCCAAACGCAGGTTGGCCCCGCTTTAGTGCGCCAGGTACCTGCGATTAATGGCGGTGCCACGGTCGAAGGCTCGGTTCATATGATGACGGGCGGCGGAGTTACGCTAAATGGCGGGGCCACCATCACCGGAGACCTGCTGGTTCCCGGAACGCCCGTGATCCGGATAAACGGCAAACCTAACTACGGCGGAACGCGGGATGGCACCGGCGCACCCACGCCCTCGAATTACACCATTACACTCAACGGCAACGCTTCGCTAGGCCACGTCGTTCGCCGCACCGTGCCGATTGCCCTGGCGAGCGTCCCGACTCCACCCACGCCTACCGGCACGCGCTCGGTCAATCTCAATACCGCGAACGACCCGATCGGGCCTTGGTCCACACTGCGCAACCTCACCCTTAACGGCAACATCGGCCAGATCAGCGTTCCGGCGGGCACCTACGGTGATTTCTCTGCTACCCCGAGTTCGGTGCTCGGAAGGCATTTTTCGTAATTTCCGGTGTCTTAATTACGTAAGTTGTTAATTACCAACACACGTATTTTAATTTAATTCTGTAGTGCCTATAAATTAGTATTTAGCTTGCTTTTTTGTAATTATCCAGCAGATTACGGACCTGCATGTTTTTCCGCCATAAGAAAACCTCCTCCGGAATCGTTCTCCAGCTTATACAAGCCTTTCGTAACGAGGAGGATAGCCCACGGCAGCGCATAGTCGCCTCCCTCGGCGACGCGGCGGTGGCGGAGGGTGACCGCGCGGCAGTCGCCCGGCGCGTTGCGCTCCTGTTGTCAGGACAGAAGGAGCTGATAGAGAGTAAGCTAA
>JBBRHC010000206.1:0-7040 GCA_038223295.1 Opitutales bacterium | reverse complement strand
GCTTAGGCTTGGGTTTGCATTTGGGACTGCGTGGCGAGAGGGCCGACGGGGGCGGCGCCGGTGATCCAGTTCGGGGCGGCGGCGACGTGTTCGCCACCCTCGAAGGCGACGTTTTGCATGTGCTCGTAGGGGTAGAGGCGGAAGAGGTCGTTCACGGCGATGGAGAGCTCGTGGATCTGGTGGGCGACGCGGTTGCGCAGGAGGTAGTAAAACACGAAAGCGGGGATCGCTACTGCGAGGCCGGAGGCGGTGGCGTGGAGCACGTGGCCGATGGCGCCGGAGAGCTTGGAGGGGTCGGCGGCCCCGGCCTGGCCCATGGCGGCGAAGGCCTGGATCATGCCGACGACCGTGCCGGTGAGGCCGATCATGGGGGCGATGACGCCGATGACGGAGAGGTAGGCGATCTTGTTTTGGAACTTGGCGTTCTCGCCGATGATGGCGGCCCCCATGGCGTCTTCGGCGGCGGTTTTGCCGCCGGGGGCGTGCTTGATGCCCGCGTGGATGACGGCGGGGACGGATCCCTTGTTGGCGGCGGTCCAGGCGTAGGCTCCGTGGTAGTCGCCGGCGCGGAAATAGGTGCGCACGGTCTCAAGGTCGGCGGGGGCGACGAACTGCTTGGCCCCGCTCTTCAGGTAGAGGTCGATGACGAGGTAGACGATGAGCCCGGAGCAGAACCAGAGGGGGATGATGGCGGGGGCGGTGAGCTCTTGGAAAAGGTTTTTCTGGGGCGCGCCGGCGATGGGCGCGGCGGAGGCGGCTTGGGCGAGCACGGCCAGCGGAGTGGCGGCGAGCAGGGCGAGGTGGGAGAGGAAACGATTCATGAAATGGATGATTTAAGATGTAAGATGTGAGATGTGAGATGGGTGATGGGGGAGCGGGGCATCCACGCTTTGACGAGCGCGGGGGCTAGAGGCTGAATTCTTTTTTGGCGGCGGCGGCTTGGAGGGTGTCGGGGTAGGTGTCGATGAGGTCGAGGGCGGCGCGCTCGGCGCGGGCGGGGTCGCCAAAACCTCGGTAGGCGCGGGCGGCGCCGAGCAGGGCGGGAGGCATGAGCTCGTCGAGCGTGCCGAAAAAAGCCGGGATGCGCAGGTAGGCCTCCAAGGCCTCGGCGTGGGCGGCGCGTTGGGCGGCGAGGTCGCCGCGCAGGAGCCAGGCGCGGGCCTGCACGGGGGCGGGGGCCTCCTTGAGGATTTCCTCGAGCATGACGTTGGCGAGGGCTTCGCGGCCGGCGCGGGCATCGAGCCGGGCAAGGGCGAGCTTGGCGGTGCCGGTGATGTCGGGGCCGAGGCCGCTTTGCATGAGCTCGCGGGCGGCGGCGGTGATGGCGGGCTGGTCGTCGCCGAGGAGCAAGGCCTGGAGGCGCAGGTCGGCGGCGCGGGGCCAGTGGGAGCCGGGGGTCTTGGCAAAGGGGGCGAACTGGCGGTAGGCCGGCTCGAGGGCGGCGAGGGCGGCGGGGCCGGAGCCGGCGGCGACGAGTTTTTCGGCCTCGTCGAGGGCGGGGGGCTCGGGGAAATCGAGTTTGACGATGTCGGCCAGCGGGTAGCTGCGCTCGTAGGAGCCGCCGGCGGGGATTTTGACCTGTTGAACGAGTGCGCCGGAGGAGAGGGTGACGTCGGCGGCCGCGAGGATGGTGCCGTCGCGGGCGAGGTAGCGTTGCGCGAGGGCGCGGGGGGCGGGCGCGAAGGTGGCGACGGCGGCGAGCGCCGTAATGACGCAGGCCGAATGCCGAATGACGAAGGGGCGGGGGTTAAGCATGCGCGGGGAGACTCAGGCGCTGAATTTGCGCAGGCGTTCGCGGGCCTGTTCGGCTTCGGGGAGGGCGCGGAGGTTTTCGAAACTGAGGAGGCGGTTGAGGGTATCGATGGCTTCCTGTTTCTGGCCGAGGGCGTCGAAGGCGTCGGCGGAGCGGAGGTAGGCGCGGGCGACCCAGAGGTCGAAGCGTTTGTAGCTGAGGTAGACGCGCTGGTAGTGGGCCTGGGCCTTGGCGATGGCGTCGGGCGTGCCGCGTTGCATGGCGATCTCGCCGAGCTGGTAGAGGCTCTCGGCGGTGGCTTCGCCTCGCCAGGCGCGGTTGCCGGCGACTTGTTCGAAGAGTTCCTGGGCGGCGTCAGGGCGGCCGAGGAGGAGGCTGGCGCGGGCGCGTCCGAGGGTGGCTTCCTTTAATTTAAAACGGGCGCCGGCGAGGTCGATGGCGGCGTTGTAATGGGTAAGGGCATCGACGCCGTCGCCGGCGAGGAGGGCGATGTCGCCGAGGCCGACGTAGCCGAAGTCGGCGAAGACGGACTTGGGGTGGGCGGCGACGATCTGGGCGAAGAAGGTTTTGGCGAGCTCGGGCTGGCCGAGGGCGAGGAGGGTGTCGCCGACCTTGCCGAGGATGCCGGGGGGGAGCTGGTCGGGGGCGTATTTGGAGGCGATCTCGCCGAGGAGCTCGTTTTTGAGGGCGTCGTTTTTGCGCAGGGAGGCGATCTCGGCTTTGGTGAAGAGGGCGCGGGCCTGGGCGGTGGGGTTGTCGCGGGTGGCGTCGTCGAGGAGGAGGCTATCGACGCGGGCGAAGAGGTCGGCGTCGGGGATGGGTTCGGGTTTGGGGTCGCCGCGTTTGACGCGGGCGGGGCGGGCGAGGGTGGCGGCGGTCTCGACGAGGAGGCGCTCGACGTCGCCGCGCGCGGGGTCGGTGACGTAGCGGCGGGTGATGCGGGCGACGAGCTCGAGGGCCTCGTCGGCCTTGCCCTCGCGGGTGCGGATGCGGCTGATCCAGTAGGCGGCGTTGATGACGAAGGGGTGGTCGGGCTTTTCGGCGGCGAACTGTTCCCACATGGCGACGGCGGCGTCGTAGTCTTTGCGCGCCTGGTGTAGCTTGGTGAGCTCGTCGAGAACGTAGCCGAGCTGCTCGTCGGAGAGGGGCAGATTGAGCGCGCGCTGGTAGTTGGCGATGGCCTCGGGGAGTCGGGCGAGGCCGGCCTGGGCGTCGGCGAGGAGGGAATAAATCTCTCCGCGCTGCGGGTGCTCCTCCGGGAACCCGGCGAGCCACTTTTCGGCGAGGGCGACGCCGAGTGTGTAGTCTTGTTTCGAATACGCGGCGGCGGCGAGGCGGTAGCGGGCGTCGGGCACGAAGCGCCCTTCGGGAAAATCTTTCAGGTAGGCCTGGATGCGGGTCTCGGCCTCGGTGGCGCGGCCCTCGGCGAGGTCGGCCATGGCGGAGAGGTAGCGGGCCTCCTCGATGAATTTGCCCTTGGGAAAGTCCCGGGCGTAGGCGTCGGTGATGACCTTGGCCTCGGCGAAGCGGGTCCGGGTGAAGAGGGCGTTGGCGCGCATGAGCCGCATGGGCTCGGCGAGGTCGGAGTCGGGGAAACGCTCGGCGGCGAGGGTGAGGAAACCGAGCTGGGCCTCGAAGTCGTTGCGCTGGGCGGCGGCGAGGGCGGCGAGGTAGAGGGCCTGGGCGCCGAATTTGGAGTCGGGAAAGGCCTTGAGGAAACGGTCGGCGGCCGCGCGGGTTTTCTCGAAACGACCGGCGTCGGAGTAGGCGCGGACGAGGCCGAAGTAGGCGTTTTCGAGTTCGGGGGATTCGGGGTGGTTGGCGATGAGATCCTCGTAGAGCAGGGCGGCTTCCCATGCGCCGCCGCGCTCCTGGAAGGTGAAGGCGAGGCGGTAGCGGAGGGTGGCGTCGTAGGCGGGGAGTTTTTGCAGCTGCCCGAGGGAGGCCTTGGCTTGTTCGAGGCGGGCGTTGATGCGGCGGATGGTGTCGGCGTCGGTGGCGGAGGGGCGCTTCATTTCGGTGAAGCGGGCGAGGTGGCGCTGGAGGGCAAGGTTGCGGCGCTGCTGGTCGGCGAGGAGGGGGGCGCGGGTGGTGAGGGTGCGGTAGGCGGCGAGGGCGCCGGCGTGGTCGCCGGCCTTCATGAGGGCGTCGCCGAGGGAGAGGGAGAGGAGGTTGAAGCCGGCGATGTTGTCCACCTGGGCGAGGTTGCCGCGGAGGAGGGCGAGGCCGCGGCGGGCGTCGGCGAGGTTGCCGGAGCGCACGTGGAGATCGATGAGGGCGAGGGCGGCGTCGGCCCAGTCGCGGTCGCGCGGGGAGGTGGCGAGGAGGCGGTTGTAGGCCTCGATGGCGACGGGCAGCTGGCCGGCCTGGCTGGCGGACATGGCGCCGTAGAGGAGGGCTTTGTCGCGGTAGGTGGAGGATTCCTCGGCGGCTTTGAAAACCGGGATGGCCTCGGCGAACTTTTGCTGGAGGGCGAGGGAAAGGCCGCGGAGCATGCGGGCCTCGCCGAGGAAGGCGGCGCTGACGGAAGGGCGTTTTTCGAGGGCCTCGGCGAGGGCGATGGCGCGGGGGAATTGCTGGGCCTGGAAGTTGGCGTTGGCGGCGGTGAGGAGGAGGCGCTCGAGATTGACGCCGGAGGGGAGGGCCTCGCCGGCCTGGGCGCGCTGGACTATCTCGTCGAGAAGGGCGAGGGAATCGGCGGGTTTGCGGGCGTTGAGGTGGATCTCGACCTCGGCGAGCTGGTTGGCGAGCGGAATGGTGACCTGGGCGCGCAGGGCCGGGGCGCCGAGGGTGAGGGCTAGCGCGAGGAGCGGGACGGACTGGGGGCGGGTTGAACGCGGGGCGGGCATGCGCGGGCTTGGTGGCTGCACCAGAGGGGAGAAGGGTGGAAGCTTGGGCAAGCCAAGCTGGGGTCAAGCAGCGCTGGTCGTTTATTATACTAATATGGTTAAAATGCGGAGAGGTGTTTACCGCAAATTACGCAGATGGCGATGATGTAGGTGGATGCGGAGGGTGCACGGGGGGTGGGGTGCGAGGGCGGAAGGAGCAGAGATATCGCAGAAAAATCGCCACAAAAGGCATGGAAGGCACAAAAACGGGCCGGGTTTTTGGGCGATCCGCGCCTTTGGGGGCTATTTTATTGAAAGTGTCTGGTAGCGGCGGACGCCGAGAAGGGAGGGCTGCCAGCCTTGGACGTCGGGGTGGAGGAGGTGGACGCGGGCGCCGAAGAGCACGGGGGCGATGGGGGCCTCGGCGAGGAGGAGGGCCTCGGCTGCCTGGAAGGCGGCCATGCGGGCGGCGGGGTCGCCGGTGGCGGCGGCGCGGGCGATGAGCGCGTCGTAGGCGGGGGAGGCCCAGCCGGTCTGGTTGTTGCCGCCGCCGGTGACGTACATGTCGAGGTAGGTGTTGGGGTCGGTGTAGTCGCCGACCCAGCGGGCGCGGGCGATGTCGTAGCGGAGGCCTTTCATGGCGTCGAGGTAGACGCGGAAGTCTTGCGAAACGAGGGCGACGTAGATGCCGAGTTCACGTTTCCACATGGCCTGGATGGCTTCGAGGATGGTTTTGTTGACGGCGTCAGTATTCATCAGGAGCTCGAGGCGCGGGAAGTTTTTACCCTCGGGAAAACCGGCCTCGGCGAGGAGGGCCCGGGCGGCGGCGGGATCGTGGGGCTGGAGGGCGGCGGCGGTGTAGCCGGCCACGGCGGGCGGGGTGTAGTGGTAAGCGGATACGCGGGAGCCTTGCAGGAGGGTGGTGGCGATGGCCTCGCGATCCACGGCGAGGGCGAGGGCGCGGCGCACGCGGACGTCGGAGAGCGGGGCGCGGGTGGTGTTGAAGCGCAGGTAGAAGGTCTCGAGCAGCGGGTCGATGCGCAGGGCGGCGGGGGTGTCGCGGCGGTAGCTGGCGATGCGGTCGGGGAGGAGGTCGTAGGTGGCGTGGCGCTGGCCGGCGCGGTAGGCGGCCTCGTCGGCGGGAATGTTGGCGGTGGGGAAAAAGACGACGCGTCGGACGCCGGTGGCGGGGTCGGAGTAGTGGCGCGGGTGGCGCACGACCTCGACGCGGTCGTCGGGGGCCCAGACGGCGAGCTGGTAGGGGCCGTTGCCGACGTAGTTGCCCGGGCGGGTCCAGGCGGTGCCGCGCTGGTCGATCTTGCCGAATTTCAGAATGGTGGGCGGGTGGACGGGGAACCACGACAGGTGGGCGGCGACGCCGAGGAGGTAGGGGGTGGGGGCGGCCAGCTCCAGGACGAGGGTGCGCTCGTCGGGCGCGGTGACGCCGACGGTGGCGAAATCGGTGGTTTTGCCCTGGTTGAAGGCCTCGGCTCCGCGCAAGGGGTAGAGCATGTAGGCGTATTCGGAGGCGAGGGCGGGGCGGAGGATGCGCTCGAAGGAAAAAACGAAGTCCGCGGCGCGCAGCGGGTCGCCGTTGGACCACTTGGCGTCGGGGCGCAGGTGGAAGGTCCAGCGTAGTCCGTCCTCGGATACGGTCCAGCGCGCGGCGGCGGAGGGCACGGGCTGGCCGGTGGTCTCGTCGATGGCGGTGAGGCCCTCGCCGAGGGCGATGATGATGTTGAACTCGGTGAAGGCGGTGGCGAGGTGCGGGTCGAGGTCGCCGGGTTCGGAGCCGTTGCCGAGGAGGAGGGTCTGGTCGGCGCGGGCGGCCTCGACGGCGGTCTGGCGCGGGCGGCAGGCGGTGGCGGCGAGGGTTGCGGCCAGAAGGGCGACGGCGAAGAGGAGGCGCGGAAGCATGGGAAGGGAGACAAAGGGAAGGCAGGGCAAAAGGGCAAACGCGGGTTGCCAAGGGGCGGGGGGGCGGGGCAGGGTGCGCGCATTATGTCGTCTTGGTACATCGTCACGGAGGGGGAACGCCGTGGGCCCATGCCCCGGTCGGAGCTGGATGCGCGCATCGCCGACGGGACGGTGGGCGGCGAGACGCTGGTGTGGAGCGTGGGCATGGCTTCGTGGTCGCGGGCGGGCGCGTTGCCCGAGCTCGGCCTGCCGCCGCCGGTGCCGCCTCCGCCGCTGCCACCGGCGGGTTCGGCGTCGTGGGGGCCGGAGGGCGAGGGGGTGGCGAGCGAGGAGACGCGTCGGCGCGCGCTGGAGCTGGTGGAAAGGGAGCTGGCGCGGGCGAGCGGCGCGCGGACGGCTGACGACGCCCTCGACTTCGCGGCGTTCTGGCCGCGCTGCGCGGCCAAACTCCTCGACATGGTCCCGCTGTCGCTCCTGGCGTTGCTGGTGGAGCGCGTGGTGGTGGGTCTTTATTTCGACGGGGTGACGCCGGATCTGATGAC
>JBBRHC010000205.1:0-7092 GCA_038223295.1 Opitutales bacterium | reverse complement strand
ACAGGCGGATGTCGGCGACGGGGGCGAAGGCGGAAATGATCAGCGAGAGGGGGGCGGTGACTCGTTTTGGCGCGCCGGTGGCGGGGTCCTTCCAAACGGTGGACATGCTCATGCTGTCCTTGCCGACGGGGATGGTGATGCCGAGGGCGGGGCACAGCTCCATGCCGACGGCGTGGACGGCGGCGTAGAGGTCGGCGCCCTCGCCGGGCAGGGCGGGGGCGGACATCCAGTTGGCGGAGAGGTTGACCTTGCCGAGGTCGCCGATCTGGGCGGCGGCGAGGTTGGTCAAAGCTTCGCCGACGGCGAGGCGGGCGGAGGCGGCGGCGCTGTTGACCGCGACGGGCGTGCGTTCGCCCACGGCCATGGCCTCGCCGGTGTAGACGTCGAAGGCGGCGGCGGTGACGGCGCAGTCGGCCACGGGGACCTGCCAGGGGCCGACCATCTGGTCGCGGCAGATGAGGCCGGTGACGGTGCGGTCGCCGATGGAGATGAGGAAGGTCTTGTCGGCGACGGCGGGGTGGGCGAGGACGCGGCGGAAGGCCTCGGCGAGGGTGACGCCGTCCAGTGTGAGCGGGGCGAGCGGGCGCGTGAGAGTCGTGTCGGTGCGGTGCATGCGGGGCGGTTTGCCGAGCAGCACGTCGAGGGGGAGATCTATGGGGCGGTTGTTGAAATGGGGGTCGTCGAGCACGAGGCGTTTTTCCTCGGTGGCCTCGCCGACGACGGCGAAGGGGCAGCGTTCGCGTTCGCAGAGGGCCTGGAAGGTGGCGAGGCGCGCGGCGGGGACGGCCATGACGTAGCGCTCCTGGGACTCGTTGCACCAAATCTCAAGCGGGGACATGCCGGGCTCGTCGTTGAGCAGGGCGCGGAGGTCGAAGCGGCCGCCGCGGCCGCCATCGTTGACGAGCTCGGGGAGGGCGTTGGAGACGCCTCCGGCGCCGACATCGTGGATGAAGGAAACGGGGTTGTCGTCGCCGAGGGCCCAGCAGCGGTCGATGACCTCCTGGCAGCGGCGCTCCATCTCGGCGTTGTCGCGCTGGACGGAGGCGAAATCGAGGTTCTCCTGGCCGGAGCCGCTGGCCATGGAGGAGGCCGCGCCGCCGCCGAGGCCGATGAGCATGCAGGGGCCACCGAGGACGATGAGTTTATCGCCGGGGTGGATCGCACCCTTCTGGATGTGGCCATCGCGGATGTTGCCTAGGCCGCCGGCGAGCATGATGGGTTTGTGGTAGCCCCGCCACTCCGTGGCGGGAATTTGAGATTTCAGATTTGAAGTTTGAGATGCAGGAAGTGCCGCCGGCACTTCCTGTTCGTAAGTGCGGAAGTAGCCGTTGATGGCGGGGCGGCCGAACTCGTTGTTGAAGGCGGCGGCGCCGAGGGGGCCGTCGAGCATGATGTCGAGGGCGGAAACGATGCGGCCGGGTTTGCCGTGGTCTTTTTCCCAGGGCCGGAGAGCGCCGGGTATCCGGAGATTCGATACGGTGAAGCCGGTGAGGCCGGCCTTGGGCTTGGAGCCGCGGCCGGTGGCGCCCTCGTCGCGGATCTCGCCGCCGCTGCCGGTGGCGGCGCCCGACCAGGGGGAAATGGCGGTGGGGTGGTTGTGGGTCTCGACCTTGCAGAGGATGTGGATGGGCTCGGCGTGGGTGGCGTATTCGCCGGTGACGGGGTCGGCCCAGAAGCGACCGCCGGGGGTGCCGGCGAGGACGGCGGCGTTGTCCTTGTAGGCGGAGAGGATGCCCTCGGGGTGGAGGGTGTAGGTGTTTTTGATCATCTGGAACAACGAGCGTTCGCGGGCGGCGCCGTCGATTTCCCAGGTGGCGTTGAAGATCTTGTGGCGGCAGTGCTCGGAGTTGGCCTGCGCGAACATCATGAGCTCGATGTCGTTCGGGTCGCGGGCGAGGGTGATGAAGGCGTGGACGAGGTAGTCGATCTCGTCGTCGGCGAGGGCGAGGCCGAGGCTGGTGTTGGCCTCGACGAGGGCGGCGCGGCCGCGGGCGAGCACGGGCACGCTGGCGAGGGGGCGGGGGGCGGCGCGGCGGAAGAGCGCGGCGCAGGCATCGAGGTCGTCGAACACGACCTGGGTCATGCGGTCGTGGAGTTTGGCGCGCAGCGTGGCGAGTTGCGCGGCGGAGAGGACGCAGAGGGGCTTGGCGAGGGCGGCGTTGTCGATTTCGAGGGTAAACTCGACCACGCGCTCGATGCGTTTCACGGCGGCGAGACCACAAATGCGGGCGATGTCGGTGGCCTTGGAGGACCAAGGGGAAATGGTGCCGGGGCGGGGCGCGACGAGCTGGACGAGGCCGGAGCCGGCGGGGATGGACGCGGCGGCGCGGCGCGGACCGTAGGCGAGAAGTTTTTCGAGGACGGCGTGCTGCGCGGCGGGGAGTTCGGCGAGGTCGGGGGCGAGCTCGATCACGTGGACAAACCGGGCGGCGAGGGCGAGCACCGGCAGGCCGGCGGCGGCGAGGTCGGCGCGTAGTTTTTCCAGGCGAAACGGAGAGAGGGCGGAGGAGCCGCGGAGGGTCAGCATGGTCGGGAAAAACCGGGGACCTTTCGGCAGCGCGTGGGCGTGGTCAAGGGGCGGCACCGATCGGGTGGCATTTTGGGATTGCGCGCGGTGTATGCGCCGAAAAATCCGTTGACCACATCGGGCATCCCTTCGGTATTCGCTGCTTTAATGCCGTGAGAGTCATCAAGAGCGACAGCCCAAGGCAGAGGAGTCGGCACCACGCGGGTGCGGGCGGGGTGTGGTCGAGAAAGACGGGTGTAACCGGAAGTGAGGTCAGCGGATCGAAAGCGGCATGGGCGTGCCGCCCATGGGATCGGAAGCGAACGGGCAGCATGCCCATTCGCTCACGCGCGGGACGCCCGTGCCACGCCGGAGGAGCCGCCCCAGACCTCGCTTCCGGTTACACCCAGAGACCGACGGCGTGCTGATTTTCCCTCGATCCCTTCCGTTTCACGCCCTCCATGTCCGACAAGATCACTCACGAATGCGGTATAGCGCTGGTCCGGCTTCTGAAGCCGCTGTCCTACTACCAAGAGAAATACGGCACGCCGCTGTGGGGGTTTACGAAGCTATTCTTGCTGATGGAAAAACAGCACAACCGCGGGCAGGATGGCGCGGGCGTGGCCTGCGTGAAACTCGATGTGGCGGCGGGCGAGCCCTACATGTTTCGCGAGCGGTGCGTGAAGACCAACCCGCTGGACAAGATTTTTAAAACCCTTTTGGAACAATATGATACGAAAAAAGGCACGGGACTGATCCACCCCGAGTTCGCCCATACGGTGAAGAAGCACTTCGACTTCGGCGGCGAGTTGCTGCTCGGGCACCTGCGCTACGGGACTTCGGGCGGGTATAACATCTCCTCGTGCCACCCGTATTTCCGGCGATCGCCCTGGCCGACGCGCAACCTGGCGCTGTGCGGCAACTTCAACATGACGAATACCGATGAGCTCAACCAGTCGCTCATCGGCATGGGACAGCACCCGATCTTCGCGACGGACACGCAGGCTTTGTTGGAAAAAATCGGGTTCTTTCTCGATGAAGAGCATGAGGATATCTACCGCGCGCTTCGCGAGCAGGGCTTGCAGGGCGAGGAGATTTCCAGACTCATCAGCGAGCGCCTCGACCTTGGCCGCGTGATCACACGCTCGGCGTCGAAATGGGATGGTGGATACACGCTCTGCGGTCTGATCGGCAACGGCGACGCCTTCGTGGCGCGCGATCCGGCGGGCATCCGGCCCGCGTTTTATTTCCAGGACGACGAGGTGATCGCCTTCGCGTCGGAACGCGCGCCCTTGCAGACGATTTTCGATCTCGCCGCCGCCCAGGTGCGCGAGGTGCCGCCGGGCCACGTCATGGTGATAAAACGCGACGGGCGCGTCAGCGAGACGCAGTTCACCGCGCCGCTGCCGCGCGCCTCGTGTTCGTTCGAGCGCATCTATTTTTCACGTGGCAACGACCTCGACATCTACGTTGAACGCAAGGCCTTGGGCAGCCGCTTGACCGATCAGGTGGTGAAGGCAATCGGTGGCGATTGGGGCCACACGGTGTTCAGTTTTATCCCCAACACCGCCGAGGTGGCCTGGTTCGGCCTGATGCATGGTCTGCGTGAAAAGCGGCGCGCCGAGGTGAAGCAGGGCATCCTCGCCGCCGCCGCGAAGGGCGAGCTGACCGAGGCCTTGCTCGACGATCTAATCCTACACAACTGGCCGCGCGGAGAAAAAGTCGTCTCGAAAGACATCAAGATCCGCACCTTCATCGGCCAGGAATCAATGCGTAACCACCTGACGAGTCACGTTTACGACATCACCTACGGCTCGGTGCAACCGGGGGACAACCTCGTGTGCGTAGACGACTCCATCGTGCGCGGCACGACGCTGCGCAAATCCATCTTGCGCATCCTGACCCGCCTGCAGCCGCGCAAGATCGTGATCGTCTCGACCGCGCCGCAGATCCGCTACCCTGACTGCTACGGCATCGACATGTCGCAACTCGGCAAATTCATCGCCTTCGAGGCGGCCATCACACTGCTAAAGGAGCGCGGCCAGACCGACCTGATGAAAGAGGTGTATGGGCTTTGTCGCGAGGCGGTTGCGAACGGTGAGTCGATCAACTACGTGCAGCGCCTCTACTCGCCGTTCACGCCCGAGGAGATTTCGGCGAAAATCGCGGAATTTGTGCGCCCGAGCGGCGTCGCGTGGACCGGCGAGATCGAGGTGATTTTCCAGACCTTGGAAAATCTGCACGCCGCCTGCCCGAACCACAGCGGCGACTGGTACTTTTCGGGCAGATACCCGACCCGTGGCGGTTACCGCGTGGTTAACCAAGCCTATGTGAACTACTACGAGAACAGCGAAGGCGGGCGGAGTTATTGAGGGATGAAGAAGGCGACCTCCTTAACCACGCCCGATTCCTCGGCGGCTGCCGCAGGCGAGCAGGCACTACCGCGCATCCATACCGTGTGCAAATATAAGGTTATGCTCGATAGCGAGTCGGCTGTTCTCTTCCGCGTGGAGACGAAAGTCTTTAATCAGGCGATTATGAGGAATGTAGCGGGGTTTCCTGGAAATTCCCCCTTTCATTTTGTGGATGAAGAGTTTACGAATATGAGATGGCAAACCGCGATATCAAGTGCGGTTAGCCATCCTTTAGGCTCACAAACTGTGACCATAAACAACTCGTTGCGGGGCAGGCATAAGATACACCTCCCCTGGGTTTTTCCGGAACATGGAGCCATCATCGCGGCAACCGTTGATCCCCGCCCTCCCTCCGTGTCCTTTCTATCTTCGCGTTCCTTCGCGGTTAAAAATCTTCCGACATGTCCCTAAGCTACGAATCCTCAGGTGTTAACTACGATCAGCTCGATGCCTTTAAGCGCGCCTGCCAAAAGGCCGCCAAGACCACCGCGCCCCTGCTCGAACTCCATGGTTACGCCGAGCCCGCCAATACGCGCGGCGAGAGCTGCTACCTCATGGAGGCCGCCGACCACTTTCTCGCCCACGTCGAGGAGGGCCTCGGCACCAAGAACCTCGTCGCCGACGCCGTTTACGCCGCGACCGGGAAAAATTTCTACCGCGAGATCTCCATCGATACGGTGGCGACTATCGTCAACGATCTGGTGACCTGCGGCGCGCTGCCCATCTCGGTCGCCATGCACGCGGCGGTGGGGGAGTCGGCCTGGTTCACGGATGTCGCTCGCATGGAGGCTTTGGTCAATGGCTGGGCCGAGGGCTGCCGTCAGGCCGGCGCGGTTTGGGGCGGGGGCGAGACGCCTACTTTGCGCGGCATCGTGAACGCCGATACCATCGTGCTCGCCGGCTCCGCCGTCGGCAAAATCGAGCCCAAGTCGCAACGCATCACGGGCGGAGTCCAGGCCGGCGACGAGATCGTGTTTCTCGCCTCCTCCGGCGTGCAAACCAACGGCCTTTCGCTGTGCCGACTGATCGCCGACCGCCTGCCGCAGGGCTACCAGACGCCCATCGGCCACGGCGATCCGCGCACCTACGGCGAGGCGCTGCTCGCGCCATCGGTCATTTACGTGAACTTCGTGCGCGAGTGTCAGCAGGCCGGGGTGACGCTCAACTATGTCTCGCATGTGACCGGTCACGGTTGGCGCAAACTTATGCGCCTCGACGAGCCCTTCGTGTACGAGATTCACACGCCCGGCGAGGAGCCGGCCTTGTTTACGTTTCTACGCGAGGCCGGCCCCATCGACCTGCGCGAGGCCTATGCGACCTTCAACCAAGGGGTAGGCTTCGCCGCCTACGTCGCGCCCGAAAATCTCGATGCGACCCTAGCCGCCGCCAAGGCCTCGGGCTACGGCGCCTGGCACGCGGGGACGGTTAAAAAAGAGGGCGCGCGCAAGGCCGTGACGATCCCTTCGCTCGGCCTCGAATACGACGGCAGCACGCTGCAGGTGCGTTAAGTGCAATCCAAGCTTGGCCACGTGAGGCACAACGGGCGCGAAAGAAAGCCGTCGTGCGCACTCTTGATTATCGTAACGATTCACCCTGCGTTTTGCGCTGGGGCGATGAACGGGGCGTGGCTCCGTGGCGCGTAGCCTGGGCGCTCCTCCGGTGTTAGGAAAAGTCCGGTATCGCCGACTTGCGGGTGCAACGACCAGGGACGGAGTGGTTTGCGAAGTGCGGAGTCGGCGGCGGAGCGGCGGGGGGTGGGTGGGCGGCGGCGGCGGCGGGTGACGGCGGGGTGCGGCGACACCGCCCTACGTGCAGGCTTATAGGCTGAGGGTGACTTGGAAGTAGACGTAGCCGGAGTCCTTGGAGGTGCCGGGGAGGTTGGCGAGGGACTCCTTGATGTAGTCGCCGCGGAAGTAGTGGCTGAGGCCGAGGTAGAATTGCTGAAATAACCTTGTGCCAATTTTCGGCGATGCACAGGGATATACGTATAAAATGAACCCGGATCAGTCCATAAAAGGGTCCTACGGGACCTGTATCGGCACCGGTTTCTTGGACACAAGATAAAGGTTGATTAGGCAACTAAAGGAACAGGGGTTGGTAATCGCGACGGGCCTCGATCGGGCTGCGATAGCGAAGCTTTTCGAGACGCCATTCGCGGTTGTAGAGCTGGGC
>JBBRHC010000204.1:0-7106 GCA_038223295.1 Opitutales bacterium | reverse complement strand
GGGCGAAAAAGGGGCGGGCGGGCGCGGGCGCCTAGGGGGTGGTGGCGGGGGCGGCGGCGGGGGGGAGCGACCAGAGAAAGCTCTGCTGGCGGGCGAGCTCGGCCCCGGAAGCGGCGAGCAGGCGCAGGCGCCAGGCGGTGGGGGCGGCGGAGGCATCGGCCCAGTCGGAGCCGGTGAGGCCGGCGAGGAAGGCGCGCGAGCCTTTGACCAAATCGACGGGAAAAAACTGCACGCGGGGGACGTCATCGCCGGGGACGAAATACTCGAGCGCGAGGATGGCGCCGGGCTGGGCCTGGTCGGTTTTGAAACGGGTGAGAAAGTAGTAACCGGCGCGGGAGGCGGGCTGCGAGCGGAGGATGGTCTCCGGGGCGGATTCCTTGCCGCCAAAAAATTCCAAGAGGCGAACGAAGGAGGCTTCTTCGCGGTATTCGGGCCAGACGCGGACGATCTTAACCTCGGAGGCCGAGGAGACGACGGGGGTGGGCGCCAGCGCGGCGAGCGCGAGGCAGGTCGAACGGAGGGAGCGGGAGAGCATGATACCGGGCTAGATACGGGGGCCGCGCAGTCGGCACAAGGCGAGAGCGCAGGCTTCGTCGGGGGGTCGCAAGACTCGTGCCACGGCCGAGGCGGCATGAGCGGAATTGATGAATTGTTTCCGGGCGAGGGGCAAAGGGCAAGGGGCGAGTGGCGTGGTGGGGTGGGGGAGTTGACCGCGGCGCCGCGGCTGGGCGGCGGAATCGGAAACGGGCTCGGAAACGCGTCTGGGTCAACGCGTGCGGCCTCGGGCGGCGATCAGTAGCCGCTGGCGGCGGCGGCCGGGCCACCGGTGAGCTCGGCGAGGATGGAGGCGGCGCCGCTGGTGCCGAGACGGGTGGCGCCGGCGTCGAGGAGGGCGCGGGCGTCGGCGAGGGTTTTGATGCCGCCGGAGGCCTTGATTTGGATGCCGCCGCGGCGGGCGGTCGCCCAGTGCGCGATGTGCTCCACCTGGGCGCCGGCGCTGCCGAAGCCGGTGGAGGTCTTGATGAAGTCGGCCCCGGCGTCCTCGCAGAGGCGCAGGGCGGCGAGACGCTGGGCCTCGTCGAGGTAGCAGGACTCGACGATGATTTTGACCAGCAGGGCGTAGTCGTGGGCGTGCTGCACGAGGGTGCGCAGCTCCGAATCAACCGTCTCGAAATCGCCTTCGCGGAGGGCGGGGTAGTTCATGACGAGATCGACTTCGTGCGCGCCGGCGGCGCGCACGACGTCGATCTCGGTCATCTTGGCGGCGGTGGAGAAACGTCCGCTCGGGAAACCGATGACGGTGCCGATTTTCATGCCCGTGGCCTGGAGCGCGCGGGCGGCGAGCGGTACGGAGGTGGGGTAGAGCATGACGCAGGCGAAGCGATGGGTGGCGGCTTCCTGGCAGAGCGCGACGAGGTCGGCGGCGGGGGCGTCGAGCCGGAGGTTGGTGGAATCAAGCGCGGCGGCGAGCTGGGTGGGCGTGAGGGTCATGGGAGGGGGGCGAAGGGCGAGGGGCGAGGGGCTAAGGGGAGGAGGTGGAATGGGTTTACCGGAGGTGTTTCAGGAAAGCGGACAACTCGGGCGCGGTCGGCATGCTGGGGGCGGTGCCGGGCCGGGTGACGGAGAGCGCGGCTACGGCCTGGCCCTGGCGGGCGGCGGCGAGCAGATCGCCGTCGTGCTTCACGTAGCCCGCCGCGAAACCGCCGACGAAGGCGTCGCCCGCGCCGGTGGTATCGACGGCTTTCACGACGTGGGCCGGGAGGGCGGTGCCGCCGGAGGGCTGAGAGACGAAGCAGCCGCGTTTGCCGAGGGTGATGATGACGACGGGAGGGCCGAGGCGGCGGCAGAGGGCGTGGAGGGCGTCGGGCGGCTCGGCGGCGAGCGCGGCCTCGGTGTAGGGGTTTTTTGGAGACGCGAGGCCGAGCTGGTTTACCAGGGCGACGAACTCGGTTTCGTTGGGGATAAGGATGTCCACCTCGCTCAGCAGGGCGGGGTCGAAGTCGGCGCGCATGGGCGCGGGATTGAGCACGGTGGCGGCTCCGGCGCGGCGGGCGGCACGCAGGGTGTGGGCGACGGCGGCGAGATTGGTCTCGAGCTGGGTGACGACGATTTTCGCCCCCGCGAACAAGGCCAGCGGCAGGTCGCGCGGGGCGAGGGCGGCGTTGGCCCCGAGGGCGACGACGATCTCGTTTTGCCCGGTGTCGTCCACGAGGATGGCGGCCGTGCCGGTGGCGTGTTTCGGCTTCGGGATAAAGCGGGCGGCGATGCGGTTTTCGGCGTAGAAGCGGGTCGCGACCCCGGCGAAGGCGTCGGCCCCGACCGCGCCGGCGAAGAGGGTGGCGGCCCCCGCGCGACCGGCCGCGATCGCCTGGTTGGAGCCCTTGCCTCCCGGGCCGGTGGTGAAGACTCCGAGCGTGGTCTGCCCGGCGGAGGGAAACGCGGCGCAGCGCCACGTCAGGTCTTGCACGTAGCTGCCGACGACGACGACGGCGGGGGCGGTGGGGGGCATAATGGAGCGGCACACAAGGCGCGGAACCGGCGTCGCGCAAGCGCGCTCAGGCGCGGCAGGCGCCTGGCACCCGCAGCGCGAGAGCCGCCCGACTCCACCCACCGCGGGCCGGGGCTTGCCGCCGGCGGGGGGCGGGGCAGGGTGGGCGGCATGAGCGACGCGACCGCCTTTCCCCAGCACATCATCGCCCGCAAACGCGACGGGCTCGCCCTCACGCGGGGCGAGATCGCGGCCTTCGTGCGCGGCGCGACCGAGGGCACGTGGGAGGACTACCAACTGGCTGCGCTGCTCATGGCGATTTTTTTGCGCGGCATGGATGCGGTCGAGACGACGGCGCTGACCGAGGCGATGATGCGCTCGGGTGTCATCGCCGACCTCTCGCACGTGCCCGGCGTGAAAGTGGACAAACACTCCACCGGTGGCGTGGGCGACAAGGTTTCCCTGCCCCTCGCCGCCATGGTCGCGGCCTGCGGCGTGCCGGTGCCGATGATCTCGGGGCGCGGGCTGGGTCACACCGGGGGCACGCTGGATAAACTGGAGAGCATCCCGGGCTTTCGCGTCGGGCTGACGCTGGAGGAGTATCGCGCGCAGGTGGCGCGGATAGGCTGCGCGCTTATCGGCCAGACCAGGGATCTCGCGCCGGCGGATAAAAAACTCTACGCGCTGCGCGACGTGACCGCCACGGTGGAGTGTCTGCCGCTGATCTGCGCCTCGATCATGTCGAAAAAAATGGCCGAGGGCATCGACGCGCTGGTGCTCGATGTGAAGTTCGGCGGCGGCGCGTTCATGAAAACCCGGCCCGAGGCGCGCGCCCTGGCCGAGGCGATGTGCGCCATCGGCAACACGATGGGCCGGCCCACGCGCGCCCTGCTCACGCGCATGGACCAGCCGCTGGGCCACGCGGTGGGCAACGCGGTGGAGGTGGCGGAGAGCATCGCCTGCCTGCGCGACGAGGCGGGCCCGGAGTCGGACGATCTTATGGAGGTCACCTACGCGCTGGGCGCGGAGATGCTGTTGCTGGCCGGGGTGGCGAAGGAGGCGGACGAGGCGCGCACGCGGCTGCGCGGGGTGATCGCGAGCGGGGCGGCGCTGGAGAAATTCCGTGCCATCGTGGAGGCGCAGGGGGGCGACGGGCGGGTGTGCGACGAGCCCGCGGCGGCGTTGCCGAGGGCGAGGTTCACCGGGGAGGCGCGCGCGGGCCGGGCCGGCTTCGTGCGCGAGGTGGACGCGATGGCGGTGGCTCTGGGCGCGTTGCGGCTGGGGGCCGGGCGTATCCGGGCGGAGGATACGGTGGACCACGCGGTGGGGTTTACCCGGCTGGTGAAGGTCGGGGCCCGGATCGAGGCGGGTGCGGTGCTCGGCGTGGTCCACGCGAACGACGAGGCGAAACTCGCGGAGGCGCGGGCCCGGCTGGAGGCTGCGGTGGCGATCGACGACACGGCCCCGGCGGCCGAGCCGCTCATCATGGAGCGCATCGCGTAGGGGAAACGCGGGTGGGTCCGTCTCGCGGCCGTTGGCCGCTTTTTCCCAAGCTCAAGACATTTACTCTAATGGGATTCCCCACCGCGTGGTCTATTGACCCGATGCGATATAATATTTTTTACTTACGCATGGGAAAGCTGACTGGAAACCAAAACCCGCCGCGCCGCGCGCAGCGCCGATACGGCGGTCGACGGCAAACGCCCGGTGTCTTCTGCTGCTGAAAAAATGGCCGGCCAGGCACGACGAGCCCGATGTTTTCCCTTTTTTCAAAACGAGCCTGGGACGATCCCGATTGGAGGGTGCGGCAGAAGGCGGCGCTGACCAAGAAAGACCCCGCCCAACTGCGCAGGCTCGCGCTGGAGGACGCCTCCGAGGAGGTGCGGCTGGCGGCGGTCAAGGGCCTCGATAATCAGGACACGCTGGTCGAGGTGGCGACGAGCGGCGGTGTCGAGCCTTCGCGCCAGCTGGCCGTTTCGCAAATCACCGATCCCGAGCGTCGGCTGGCGCTGCTGCTGGACCGTGGCTTGCCGAGCGAGCTTCGCATCCTGGCGCTCCAGGGCCTGGGGGCGGACGAACGCTTGCTGCCCGCATACCGTTCGGAGGCGGCGGAACTGTTCCGGCTCGCGCTGCTGCAAGCGGTCAAAGACGTCGTGAATGATGTCTTCTGGTCCGAGGTGGCCCGCACGGATCCGCTGCGCCAGGTGCGCGAGAGGGCGATCGGGCGCATCCGGGCGGAAAAGGTGTGTCTTAACCTCGCCAGGACCGAGGCCGACCCGGAGCTGCGGCGCTTGTTGTCCGATGGCGTGCAGTCGGGGGAGTTGTTGCACCAGCTGCTCGAAATCGAGACCAGGCAGTCCCAGCGCATCTGGATCGCCAGCCGCGTCAAGGAACCGGCCATCCTGGATCGCATCGCGCGGAACGACGCCAACATCGATGTGCGCGTCGCCGCCCTTATCCGGATGGAGGAGGTGCCGATGATTCGCGGCATAGCCTGCGCCGACGTGCCCAAGCCGCTGGCCAAGGCGGCACTGGCCCGGTTGCACGAAGACGTGGCGCGCGGCATCGTCGCGATGCGTTCGCCGCATGAGGACATACGCGCCGAGGCGCTGCGCCCGATCACGGACGAGGATGTGTTGAGCCGGCTGGAAGACGAGGCGCCCCAGCCCGAGATTCGCTGGTTGGCGGGGCGCCGCATCGGCTCGATGCCCATGAAGGCGCTCGCCGAGATCCGGCATGGGCCCACCCTGCGGCGCCTGATCGAGCTGGAGACGGAACCCGAGGTCGCGAACTGGCTAGTCGGCCGCGTGGGCGATCAGGAGACCTTGCGCGTGATTGGCGGCTCGACCTTCCCCGGCGTCGCCGCCGCCCAGCGTCGGCTCGGCGAGCGGGTGGGGCCGCTGGGCATGCGGTTCATGAGCGTGCCCGGCCGGCCTTATGAAATGAGTTTGTTTCCCGTCACCATCGGGCAATTGCGGCAAGCCCTGGGGCCTGCGGTGGCGGGCAAGGGTGCGGACGATCTGCCGGCGGCGGGAGTCAGCCCGGAGGTCGCGAGGCAGTTTTGCCAGTTTCTGGGCGCTAAGGGAGGCGCCTATCGACTGCCCTCGTTTGAGGAGTGGCGGCACGCCTGCATGGCCGACGATGAAAACTGGCTGGACGTGGCGACGGGCCAGTTTTCCTGGGCCGAGGCCTTGTTGGGCACGCAGCGACTGGCGTTTGGTTGCAAGGGTCGCCGATCGGCCTCGATGGCCTGGCCGAACCCGTGGGGGTTTCTGGACATGGTGGGTAACGTGGCGGTCTGGGTCGATGACTCGCCCCGGCAATGGCTGCACCTGGCGTCCGGCGATCCGCTCGCGGTGGGCGGCGACTCGGCGGATGAGACGGATTTCGCCCTCGCCGCCGGCGTGAGCTGGGCCGATCCGCGGGTAAAAAAAGAGAGCCTGGAACGCTTGGTGGCCCGCTCCGCCCTGCCCGATTGGGCGTCGGACAAAGTGGGCTTCCGCGTGGTGTGCGACCGGGAAAAGGCGATGCCTTCGACGACTCGGTTTAAGTTGGTGCTGCTGCCCGCGACCGCGCCGGGAATCTCACGGGAGGTCGTGATCGCCGCGATGGGCAACCGCTGGGCGGAGGCGGTCAACCGGCTGGCGACGTGGTATCGCGTGGCGCCCGCCGTGGTCTTGTTGACCCCGCAATACAGCGAGGCCCGTCAGGTCAGGCAGTTGCTGGAGAGCTGCGGCGCGCGCACGCAACTGACCACGGTCGGGTGATTCCATACCGAGGCGGAGGGGCGGAGGCGGAGGCGAGGGGAGGAGGGGATGGGGCGGAGCCGAGGGGAGGGGAGGGGACTTCGCGCCTATGCGGGTCGGCGGCAAAAAACCCAACGCCCTCGCCGTCCCCGCGACCCGCACCGACCTGCTCGTGCCCGCCGCCACCTACGTCGTCGTGCGCCGCTTCTCGGCGAAGGAGGAGCGCAAGCGCATCGTCGCCAGCCTCATCGACCCCGCCCGCATGCCCGCCGCCACCGCCTGGCTCGGGATCGAAAACCACCTCAACTATTTCCATTCCGCCGGCCAAGGCCTCCCTCCCGCCCTCGCGCGCGGCCTGCTCGCCTACCTCAACTGGAGCGTGATCGACGCCTATTTCCGCCATTTCAACGGCCACACCCAAGTCAACGCCACCGACCTCCGCAGCCTGCCCTTCCCCCCGGCCGCGACCTTGCTCGCCCTCGGCCAAGCCGTCGCCGCCCTCCCCGCGCTCCCACCCTAGCCCGCCCTCGACGCCCTCGTTGCCGCCCACTGCGCCCTCTCCGCTGATGACAAGCTGACACCGCTGATACAGGGTATGCTTGTCTTCGCGTATATGTGCGTCATCCTTCCGTCCACATGGTCGCAGCCACTAACCCGAGTTCGGCGTTCCTGAAGTTAAGTGACTGATAGTGAACGCTAAGTTTTCGAAAGGCACTACAGGAATTGGTTTTCTCATGTTGGGCAAAAGTTGTGGCTCAGCCGGAGCGCGATCTTGGGCATCCTGCGTGATCCCGGACGCTATGGGCTCGCGTTACGAGAGCGGGAGGGTAGTGCGGTATTTGGGGAAGTCGGCGATGTGGATGCCGAGTTGG
>JBBRHC010000203.1:0-7113 GCA_038223295.1 Opitutales bacterium | reverse complement strand
GGGCGCGAGCCTCGGGGGCGTCGCCCCGGCGCCGGTCCTCGCGGGGACCAGGCCGGGGCGCGCACGGGAAGTTCGCGCCGGGCGCGAGGACGTGTTACTCGCCGACGACCGGCTTCGCGGCGGAGATCTTCGCCCCCACGTCCCAGTCGTAGACGGGCTTCGCGTCGTGGCCCTTTTCCACGTGGCCGCGGTCGCCCTTGTGCCACCAGTAGAAAATCGGGCTGGCGATATACAGCGAGGAGAAGGTGCCGGTGATGACGCCGATGATGAGCGTCACCGCGATGTCGTTGATCTCCCCGCCCGCGACCGTGGCGAGCACGATGGCGGTGAGGAACGTGGTGCCGCCCGTGATCAGGGTGCGGGAAAGCGTCAGGTTGAGGGACTTGTTGATGATGGCCTTCAACGAGGTGTGCGGATCGAACTTCAGCTCCTCGCGGATGCGGTCGAACACCACGATGGTGTCGTTGATGGAGTAGCCGATGATGAGCAGGATGGCCGCGACCATGGCGGCGTTGAACTCGCGCCCGAGCAACACGAAGATGCCGATGGTCATGAGCACGTCGTGCAGGGTGGAGACGACCGCTCCCACGCCGTAGCCGATCTCGAAACGGAAGGCCACGAAGATGAGGATGAGCACCAGCGACCAGAATAACGCCCACGCCGCGTTATTGCGGATTTCCACGCCCACGCTGGGGCCGATGCGCGTCTCGCCGACCACCGTGAAACCCGCGTCGGCATGCGCGTTTTGCAGCGCGGTCACGAGCCCGTCGGCTTGGTCAAACTTGGTCGAGATGCGCAGCAGTTCGAGATCCGAGCCGATGTCCTTCGAGTAGGCCGCCGACACGTCGGTGATGCCCGCGGTGGCCGCGACCCGATTCACTGCTTCGATGTCGATCTTGTTGGCATAGGAGAGGGTGACTTGGTCGCCGCCGGTGAAGTCTTTGCCGTAGATCTTCTCGCCCTTCATGACGACGGTCACGGTGCCGATCAGCACGATGATCCAAGACGCGATGAACGCGTGTTTGGCGTATTTGAGGAAGTCGTAGTTCGTGTTTTCTAGCACCGAGAACATCTTCATCTTCTTCACGAAGCCGCCGTTGATCGCGACATCGAGGAAGAGGCGGCTGATGACCAGCGCGGCGAACATGGTGGAGAAGATACCAATGGCGAGGGTGACGCCGAAGCCCTTCACCGGACCGCTGCCGAGATAGATCATGATCGCGGCGGTGATCAGCGTGGTGAGGTTACCGTCCAGGATGGCCGAGAAGGCCTTGTCAAAACCCGCCTCGAGCGCGGCGGGGAGGGATTTGCCGAGCTTCAGCTCTTCGCGCATGCGCTCGAAGATAAGGATGTTCGAGTCCACCGACATGCCGATGGTCAGCACGATGCCGGCGATGCCGGGCATGGTGAGCGTCGCGCCGATGCTCGCCATCACGCCGAGGATGATGAGCACGTTGAGCGCCATCGCGCACACCGCCAGGAAGCCGCCGGTGGTGTAGAACACGACGATGAAGATCGCGGTGATCGAGATACCTATGAGGAAGGCGAGCGTGCCGCTGGAGATGGCGTCGGCGGCGAGGCTGGGACCGACCTCATACTGGGTCTGCACGCGCAAGGGCAGGTCGAGGGGGTTGTTCAGCACATTGGCGAGCCGGTTCGCTTCTATCTGGCCGAAGTCGCCGGTGATCTCGGCGGAGTCGCTGTTGATCTCCTGCTGCACGCCGGGCGCGGAGTAGACGCGACCGTCGAGCACGATGGCGAGCTGGGCGCGCGCGTTGGCGTCGCCGGTGCGCTGCTCGAGTTCTTTACCCATCTTCACCACCTCACGGGTGGCCTCGGCGAACTGGCGCTGACCATCCGAATTGAATTTGAGGATGATCTGATAACGACCCACTTGATCGATGGTGGCGAACGCATCGGTGACGTTTTTACCGGTCATCTCCCACGTTTTTTTCACGAAGAGTTCGGTCTCGAAGGTCTGTCCGGAGCGGTTTTCCTGCTCGAAGATTTTGATCTCATAACCCAAGGGCGTTTCGACGCCGGGACCGGGTCGGGAGAAAGGATAAACGAGACGGAAATCCAGACGGGCGGGTTTTTGAACTTCCGCGACCACTTCCGGGTTGTCGCGGGTGTTTACGCCGGGGAGCTGCACCTCGATGCGATTGGTGCCGAGCGGGCGCACGAGCGGCTCGGTGACGCCGAGGCCGTTGATACGGTCGCTGATGATCTCAATCGCCTTGCTGAGTTTCTCGGTGCGTTCGTTCTCGCCAAGGTTGGCCACTGCGGTCTCGTCCACTTCGAGGACGAAGGCAACGCCACCCTTGAGGTCGAGACCGAGCTGCAAACGCCCTTTCGAATGGCTGAGGAGGTGGTTCAAAACCAAGTTGTTTTTCTTGGTGATGTTGGCCAGCGAGGCGTCGAGTTTCAGCCCGGGGAAGTATTCCTTGGCGAGGTCGATGCGGCGCTCGTTCGCGATGTCGCGCAGGGCGATAAACACCGACGGGGCCTGCTTGGCCTCGAAGCGAGCCTTGGCCTCGCCGAGCAGGGTTTGGAACTCGGTGTTCTTCGTTTCGACTTCGCCGGCGATGTACTCCGGCACGTCTCGGTCGGTGAGGGGCATCAGCGAGAGCAGCGCCCACAGCACGATGGTAAAGCTCAACACGAGCTTCCACAGGTTGCGTTTAAGCATGGTAGTTTATTGGTTTAAAAAAACGGGGAGCGCGGCACGCGGCGACGCTGACGGAGAAGAGCGGGGATCGGGGTGGGGTTGGGGGACGAAAAAGCAAAGGCGGCACCGGCGTCTCGCCGGTGCCGCGGTTAAACGGAAAACCAAGGACTCAACTCTTCTTCTTCACGACTTCCTGCACGTAGGACTTGGCGATCTCGACCTTCACGCCGTTGGCGATTTGCACCACGAAACGATCTTCCTTCTTGTGGGTGATTTCGCCGTAGATGCCGCCGGCGGTTACAATCTCGTCACCGGCGTCGAGCTCTGTGAGCATTTTAGCGTGCTGCTTTTGCTTCTTACGCTGGGGCGCAATGATAAGGAACCACATCGCAGCGAACATGAAGCCGATCATGATGAACGACCCCAGAGGATTTCCGGCGGGCGCGGCTTGGGCGACAAAGAGAAGCGAATCGGAGACAGGAGTCATTTTCAGAATTGCGGGTCGTGGTATTTAGACGAGGAATCGCGAAATAACCGCGCCCGCCTCCGCGAACGCAAGCCATAACCCGACCGCCCTGCCCTCGACTCCCGCCGTTAGTCGGCCACTCTCTTTACCATCTTGAAAAGCAAATCCACCGCCTCCTCCTCATCCGCCTCGTCTGCCTGGACCAACGCCAATTCCGAGGAGCTCTACGGCTTCAAGCGCTGGGGTGCCGGCCACTTTAGCGTAGCCGACGACGGCACCGTCGCCGTGCAACCGCTCAGTGATGGCCGCACCATCCGCATCATGGACGTCGTGGACGAAGCCGTTGCCATGGGCCTTAAGGCCCCGCTCGTCATCCGTTTCCAGGATTTGCTCCGCCACCGCGTCGAGCAGCTCAACGGCGTCTTCCACCAAGCGATCAAGGACGAGGGCTACAAGGGCGCCTACCGCGGCGTTTTTCCCATCAAGGTGAACCAGCTCCGCGAGGTCGTGGAGGAAATCGTCTCCGCCTCGAAGGGCTTTAACTACGGCCTCGAAGCCGGCTCCAAGCCCGAACTCATGATCGCCCTCGCCATGCACGAGGGGGCCAACTCACTCATCATTTGCAACGGCTACAAAGACCACGATTTCATCCGCATCGCCCTCTTGGGCCGTAAATTAGGGAAAAAAGTCATCATCGTGGTCGAGCAGCTCGCCGAGCTCGACGACATCATCCGCGTCGCCTCCGAGGTGGGCGTCAAACCCCTCATCGGCTTCCGCGCCAAGCTGCAAACCCGCGGCGAGGGCAAGTGGTCCTCCTCCTCCGGCGACAACGCCAAATTCGGCCTCAACACCGCCGAGATCCTCTTCGCCTGCGAAAAACTGCGCGCCGCCAAACTCGTCGCCTCGCTCAAGCTAGTCCACTTCCACATCGGCTCCCAGGTCCCCAACATCCTCACGATCAAGAACGCTGTCATCGAGGCCTCCCGCTTCTATTGCCAGCTCTCCAAGATGGGTTTCCCCATGGGCTACCTCGACGTCGGCGGCGGTCTCGGCATCGATTACGACGGCTCCCGCACCAACTACGAGTCGTCCATGAACTACTCCATGGCCGAGTACGCCCGCGACGTCGTGGCCAACGTGCGCGACATCTGCGACAGCATGAACGTGCCCGTGCCCGATCTCGTCTCCGAATCCGGCCGCGCCATCGTCGCGCCCCACGCCATGCTCGTGGTCGAGGTTTTCGAACGCATCAACAAACGCGAAACCCTCGGCGTCCAACACCAGCCCAAGGTGAAACACAAGGTCGTGGACGACCTCGAGTTCCTGCTCAAAAACAAGGCCAAGCTCGGCAAACTCGAGCGTTTCCACGACGCCGTGCAGAAAAAGGAGGAGGCCTTCTCCCTCTTTAACCTCGGTTATCTCGACCTCGAAAACCGCGCCGCCGCCGAATCCCTCTACTGGCAGGTCTGCGAACAAGTCGCACAAGAAACCCGCGACGCCGGATACGTGCCCGAGGAGCTGCGCGATCTCAACCGCCTCCTCGCCGACCAATACGTCTGCAACTTCTCCGTATTCCAGTCCCTGCTCGACCACTGGGCGCTCAAG
Source organism: Opitutales bacterium (assembly GCA_038223295.1). Lineage (GTDB taxonomy): Bacteria > Verrucomicrobiota > Verrucomicrobiia > Opitutales > Opitutaceae > IMCC26134_A. The sequence goes on along the minus strand of JBBRHC010000203.1, from coordinate 2,374 downwards.
CAGCTCTTCCCCATCGCCCCCCTCCACCGCCTCGAGGAGGAGCCCTCGGTCAACGCCACCCTCGTGGACATCACCTGCGATTCCGACGGCAAGATCGGCACCTTCATAGACTTGCAGGATACCAAGGACTACCTGCAACTCCACCCGCTGAATGGCGAGCCCTACTACCTCGGCATCTTCCTCACCGGCGCCTACCAGGACATCATGGGCGACCTCCACAACCTCTTCGGCCGCGTAAACGAGGTCCACGTCTTCCTCGAAAACGACGAACCCAACGGCTACTACATCGAGGAGACCCTCTCCGGCGTGCGTATGAGCGAGGTCATCGAAACTGTTCAATACCAGTGGGAAGACCTCTGCCGCCGGATCAAGACCCAGATTGACACCGCGACTAAAAAAGACCTCGTAAAACCCCGAGAAGGCGTGCGCCTGCTCGAGTTCTACGAGGGCCAGATGTTGGCCAAGACCTACCTCAACATCGACCGCACCGCCTCCAACACCGACGCCCCGAAAATCCCGGTAAAACCAAGCCCCAAGGCCGCCGGAAAAACCCCGCGCCGCCGCGCCAGCGCGTCCGCCACGCCCAAAGCCGCCAAGGGCAGCTGACCCAGCCCTCGTAACCCAAATGGCAGCGGGCATCCGCCTTCCGGTCCCCAATCCCCGGCCCCCACACCGCGACAATCCTCCGAGGGAAGCTCAGTCGCCGCGCGTAACACCCGCCATCATGCGCTCGCCGCCCTCCGACCCGCTCTCCGCCCTTCTCCACCGCGCCGACCCCGCCGCGCACGCCGCCTCCGCCCGCCCGCCGGCCGGGGCGGCCGCCTTCGCCGCCGCCGTCCGCGCCCGTATCCAATCCCCCGATACCGCTTCCGGGCCGGGGCACCGACGCCTCTCGCGCGTTTTCTCCGCCGTCCTCGCCCGCCAGGCGCTGCCGCTCGCGGCCGCCCTCACTTTGCTCGCCTCTCTCGCCGCCGGCACCACGGTCGCCTACGCTCGCGAAAACAGTCTTCGCACCGAGACTTTCGCCGCCGCCTACGCCCTCAGCATCGACCCGTGGCGCATGCATGGCCCAGACGCGGCTCCGGTCCCCGCCGGTCACCTTCATCCCTGATTCTCAACGCGCCCCCGCCCGTGTCCCGCCGCGCCATCACCTTTATCGGCCTCGCCGCCCTGGCCTTGGCCGCCGGCCTGATCGCCTACGCCGGAACGAGGCTGGCCCTGCGCGCCCCCGCGCCGGCCGAGGCGGCCTCCAGCGCCGGCCAGCTCACGTGGCTCGCCCGCGAATTCCGTCTCACCCCGGCGCAAACCGCCGAGATCGACCGCCTGCAAACCGCCTACGCCCCGATCTGCGCCGGGCACTGCATCGCCATCATCGACGCCCAGGACGCGCTCGCCTCGGCCGACACCCCCGCCGGTCGCGCCGATGCCACCGCCGAACTCGCCCGCCTCAAAGCAGTCTGCGCCGCCTCCACCCGCGCCCATCTCCAATCCGTCGCCGCCTGCATGCCGCCGGCGCAGGCCACCCGTTTCCTCGCCCTCATGGAGCCCCGCGTCGCGCACACCGACGACCGCACTGGCGCCCCCGCTCTCTCGCCCACGAGCCCCCGATGACGCCGCCTTCCGCGACGGCCTCCTCCACCCCCGAGTCCGCGGACCGTGAGCCTGGCGACGAGCCTCTCATGACCGCCCTCGCCGCCGACGATTTTGCCGCGCTCGACGCCCTCATGCTCCGTTGGCAACGCCCGCTCCAGGCATTTCTCTACCGTCACCTACAGAACCACGCCGACGCCCTCGACCTCGCCCAGGAAACCTTCGTGCGTCTCTACCGCCACCGCGCCCGTTATCGCCCAGGCGCGCGTTTTAGCACGTGGATGTTCCAGATCGCGCTCAACCTCGCCCGCGACCACGCCCGCAAGGCCACCCGCCGCCGCACCGATTCCCTCGACGCCGCCCCGCCCGCCGTCACCGCCGGCCTCGCCCACCCCGGCATCACGCCCTCCGCCTCCGCGCTCCGCGCCGAAGAGGTCGCCGCCGTCCGCGCCGCCCTCGCCGCCCTGCCCGAGGATCTCCGCGCCGTGGTCGTGTTATCCGAATACGAAAACCTGAGTCACGCCGAGATCGGCGAAATCATCGGCACCACGCCCAAGGGCGTCGAAACCCGCCTCTACCGCGCCCGCGAAAAACTGCGCGTGTCGCTCGGCCGTTGGTTGAAAAATTAAAGCCCGCACCACGTCTTTAACCCGAAATCCGAAGTGGATCGCCGCGATCTGGCGCAATCTGCTGGTCATCTGCTCGTTCGTTCACCCGCTCAATGCACTATTCAGTGCACCTCGGGATTCACGAACGACCATCTGATCCAACTTCTTGCGCCATC
>JBBRHC010000202.1:0-7121 GCA_038223295.1 Opitutales bacterium | reverse complement strand
CCCGGCTGCCGATGATGGCGGTCAACTAGGCACGCGCGGGCGGGTGGTGCGACCGTCGGCCCAGGAGGCGCCGATGAGGGTGGCGCGGGGCGAGGCGGGCAGGCCGATCTCCTCGTTGTGAAGGAGAGAGACGAGCATATCGACGGCGGCCTCGCCGGTGAGGTCGTTGTGCTGCTCCATGCCGGACCAGTCCTCGCATCCGCGCCGGCGTTCGAGTTGTATCAGGCCGAGGTCGCGCGGGGCGATCAGGCCGGAGGCGGCGAGCCATTCGCGGACCACGGTGTGCAAGGTGAGGATCGCATCGGGCCGGTGGGCGCGGAACCAGGCGTGAAACGTTTCCGGCGCGGCGCGGGCCTCTTCCACGGCGTGGAAGGCGGGCACGCGGTCTGCGGGGTCGAGGCCTTGCTGCCCGGCCCAGAAACCGGCGCTGAAACGGTTGTCGACCAACTGGTCGATGGTGCGCTCCAAAACCAGTGCGGGGCGCCGGTAACCGAGCTGGCGGGCGTGCTCCAAGGCCTCGAGCATGAGCGCGTGATGATCGACGCAGGCGAAGGGTAAAGTGGGCTCGCGGGTGCGAACGCCGGTGACGACGACGGAGTGGTTTTGCCAGGTGACGGAGAAGCGGGGCGGCAGGCGGTTCTCCTTCATCAGCCCCACGACCAGGACGCCGCGAATGCCGCGGGCGCGCAGGATGCGGTTGAGCGCTTCGCCGTAGAGCGCGGGATCGTGCAGCCAAAATTCGTCGAGCGCATAACCATGGAGCGCGGCGCGGCGGTGGCAGCCGGCGACGTAGGCGGGGATGGTCGGGTGGCGGGTGAAAGCGTGCGCGTCGTGATGGGCGTTGAGCAGGGCGAAGGTGCGGCGGTGGCCGGCGGGGTGGGCCTTGCGCAGCTCGGTCATGAGCTGAGCGACGACGGGGTTTTTGGCGTAGCCGAGCTCGCGGGCGATGCGTTCGATGCGCTCGCGGGTGGCGGCGGGGATCTGGGGGTCGTGCCGCAGGGCGAGCGAGACAGTGTTTTTGGAAACCCCCGCCCGCGCGGCGATGACGGACATGGTGACGCGCGGCATGGTCGGGCGGGCGACGGCGCCGGGGGAAGAAAGCCGCGAGAGGGCCGGTGCTATTGTGGCGCGGCGGAGGACGCGGCGGTGGCGGATGCCGCCGCGAGGGTGGCGACTTGTTTTTCCAAATCCCGCATGCGGAGCAGGAGGTCGGGGAGGCGTTGGAGGGCTACCCACTGGCGCTTGGTTTGTTTGTCGGGGGCGGCGGGGATGCCGAGGACGGTTTCCTTGTCGGGGACGTCGCGCATGACGCCGGATTTGGCGCCGACCACGGACTGGCGGCCGAGCTTCAAGTGGCCCGCGATGCCGGATTGCGAAGCGACCACGGCGTAGTCGCCGAGGTGGGTGCTGCCGGCGAAACCGACCTGGCCCAAGATGAGGCAGTGGCGACCGATGACGACGTTGTGCGCGATGTGGACGAGGTTGTCGATTTTGGTGCCTTCGCCGATGATGGTCGGGCCGAGGGCGCCGCGGTCGATGGCGGTGTTGGCGCCAATCTCGACGTCGTCATGGATGATGACTTGGCCGACCTGGGGCATCTTGCGGTGGCGACCTTGGTCTAAGACGTAGCCGTAGCCGTCGGAGCCGATCACGGTGCCGGAGTGGATGGCGACGCGGTGGCCGATCTCGGTGCGGGCGTATAGCACGACGCGGGGCGACAGGCGGGTGTCCTCGCCGAGGCGGCAATCCCGACCCAGGTGGTTACCGCCCATGAGCACGGAGCGAGCGCCGATTTTCACGCCCTCGCCGAGCACGCAGCCGGGGCCGATGTGGGCGGTGGGATCGACCTCGGCGGTGGGCGCGAGGTGGGCGGTGGGATGGATGCCGGCGGGAAAAACCTCCGGGGGATAAAAGAAGGAAAGGGCGCGCGCGGCGGCGATGCGGGCGTCGGGCACGCGAATGAGGACTTTGGCCGAAGCCGCGGCGGTGGGGGATGCAGCGGAGACGCCGCTGATCAAGATTGCGGCGGCGGCGCTGGCGGCGGCGGCGGCGAAATGGGTGTCTTTTTCCGCGAAGGTGATGTCGCCAGTTTGGGCGCGGTCGGCGGAGGCAAAGCCGGTGAGCAGCGTCTCGCCATCCCCGCTGAGCTCGCCGCCAAGTTGTTGAGCCAGATCGGAGGCGGTGATTTGCATAGGCGGCTAATTGGGCGGCGGCGGCGGTTTAGCGCTGGCGCAGGCCGACCATTTGTTGGGTTTCCACGTCCCAGACTTTCAGCCGCAGACAACGAATGATGTCGGCGGGATGCAGCGAGGTGACCTTGGGGTTTTGCAGCTCGGGCATGACGCGGATGACCTCGGGCAAGCGGTAGAAGGGGATGTGGTCGTTTAAGTGGTGGATGTGGTGAAAGCCGATGTTGGCGCTGAACCACTGCATTATCGGGCCCATGCGCATGTAGCTGGAGGATTCGAGCGCGGCTTTTTCATAGGTCCAGCCGTCGCGGTCGCTGAATGAAACGCCGGGAAAATTATGCTGCGCGTAGAAGAGGTAGGAGCCGATCGCGTAGGCGATGAAGTGAGGTGCCAATTGCGTAAGAATCAGGGCGGCCCAGCCGCCGTAAATCACGAGGACGGTGCTGATGGCGAAGTGGATAACCAACGCAACGAGACAGTCGGTGTGTTTGCGCGGATCTTTGATAAACGGGTTTAAGCACATGCCGTAGAGAAACATGAACACGTAGCCAAACAGGATGGTGAGCGGGTGGCGCACGAAGAGGTATCCGAAACGTTTTCCCGCCGAGCTTTGCTGAAATTGCTCCTTGGTCATAATCGGGAAGGAGCCGATATGAGAGCCGCGCAGTTTCGAGTTATGGTGATGGTGGTGGTTGTGGGAACTGCGCCAGATGCTGCTGGGGCTGAGGGAAAACACGCCGAATACCCTCATCATGCCCTCGGCGATGCGGGAGCGGGGCAAAATCGCGTGGTGCTGCTGGTCGTGGTAGATCACGAAAAAACGCAGGATGAGCAGCCCCGCCAACACACTGCAGGCGAGGCGCGCGACGAAGGGGACGGGAAGCAGGGTCACGGCCAGCGAGGAGACGAGCAGAAAGCCGGTGGAGAGCACGCACCACCAACTGCGCGCGGTGTTGTCCTTGGCGAATTTCTTGGTGGCCAAAATCAATTCGACTCCGGTTTTCATAGACGCAACGTTTGGCAGGGGTTCGGCCTTGTCGATGCGGAGTTCAAAATAATTAGTGAATAGCCCACGCGTCTGAAGCTTTGCTGTTTTGCTCCCCGCCCATGCCGGTGGCATAAACTACCCAGCCCGAGAATAACCATCGACGCCGGCCGGGCGCGGTGGGAATTTGCAACGACTATGTTTATCGATGAGTGCGTCATAAAAGTGAAGGCCGGCGACGGCGGACGAGGTTGCGTGTCGTTCCGGCGAGAGAAATACGAGCCGTGGGGCGGTCCGAACGGCGGCGACGGCGGGCGTGGCGGCGACGTTATCCTGGTGGGCGACGACGACACCAATAACCTCATCGACTACAAGTATAAGCAGCATTGGAACGCCGAGCGCGGCGAGCACGGTCAGGGCAAGGATTGTCATGGTCGCGAGGGCAAACCGGCATTCCTGCGCATGCCCCTTGGCACCATCGTCATCAATCAGGACAACGACGCCGTCGTCGCCGAGATCACCGAGGATGGCCAGCGCGTGGTGCTCTGCGCGGGCGGCAACGGCGGTTGGGGCAACCCGCACTTCCGGTCCTCGACCAACCGCGCCCCGCGCACCGCCCTGCCCGGCCTGCCCGGCGAGGTGGGAAACTTCCGCCTCGTGCTGAAATCCATCGCCGACATCGGCCTCGTGGGTTTCCCCAACGCCGGCAAATCGTCGCTCACGCGCGCCATCACCCAGGCCCGTCCGAAGGCCGCCGCCTATCCCTTCACCACCCTGCATCCCCAGATCGGCGTCATCGAGTTCCCCGAGACCTACGACCGGTTGTTGCTCGCCGACGTGCCCGGACTCATTGCCGGCGCGAGCGAGAACCGCGGCCTCGGCCACCGCTTCCTCCGCCACATCGAGCGCTGCACGCTCCTGATGTTTCTCCTCGATATGGCCGGCACCGACGACCGCGATCCGCGCGAGGACTACGCCACGCTGCTCGCCGAGCTCAAGGCCTACGATCCGAAGCTGCTCAAAAAGCCCCGCGTCGTCGTGGCGAACAAGATGGACCTCCCGGAGGCCAAAAAAAACCTCACCGCGTTTAAGAAAAAAAACCGCGTCGATGTCGTGAAAATCTCCTGCCTGTCGGGCGAGGGTTTGGATGAGCTGAAGACCGCCCTGCGCGACCGGGTGATCAAGCACGGGGGCAAGCCCCGCGTCATGTCCCGCCCCCGGGTGATGCTCGCCTGAGCGTCGAAACGCCGCACGCCCTCCACCCCGCGCGCAGTCAACCGCCTGTTCCCCCATCCACCGCATGGCCGCCCCCCTCATCGCTTCCACCCCCGCCGAGATCCGCTCCCTGCTCATGCGCGCCAACCGTCTGCTCGGCGCCAGCTTGGTGGAGGCCAATCTGGTGACGGTGGATCAACTGGAAAACGCCAACGAGCGCCTGCTCGACCTAATCTCCAGCGGCACGCCCCGCCAGTGCACCCTGCTCGGCGTGCTCGCCTACGATCTCAAGGTCGTCTCCGAGGACGACGTGCTGCACCACTGCGTGGATGAGCTGCACGTCGGCTTGATCGACCTGCGCACCTACGAGAGCTCGGACGAGCTGAAGCAGAGCGTCAACCGGGCCGCCTGCTGGGCCACCTGGACCGTGCCCTTTGACCGCGACGAGGAGTTCACGCTGGTCGCCACCGCCTACTACCTGAGCCCGGCGGTCCGCACGTATTGGGAAAAGCAATACGGCGGCGGCATCGTCTGGTATGCCACCACGCTGGATGAGATCGCCGAGACGCTGGAGCGCCTCGCGCAAGCCAAACCCTGATCCGCCCCCGCCCCCGCCGTTAACCGCCCAGGCCTCCCGCGCCCCGTCCCGGAGCCCTAAAACCCAATCCGCCCCCCCGGCCATGCCTCTCGGAAAACTGCAGCTTCAGATCGTTCAGCAACTTCAGACCCAGGGGCGTCTCGCGCCCGACCAGGTCGCGGCGATCTCGTCCCGCCCCGAGGAAATTTCCGGCGACGACCTGGACAAACTGTTGCGCGACACGCACGCGGTCAGCTCCACCCAGCTCTTTGTCGCAAAGGCCCGCGCCTATCGGTTGGCCCCGTTTTTCGCCGCCAAGTTCCGCGTTACCCCGACCACCTACGAGCGGGTGCCGCAGGAGTTTTGCCAGGAGAACGTCTGCCTCCCGGTGGGTTTCGTCGGCGAGATTCTCCTGCTCGCGATCGCGAATCCCTTCGATCTCGCGGTGCCGCAGAAGGTCGCCGAGATGACGGGCAAGCGCGTGGTGCGACTGCTCGCGCGCGAGAAGGATATTCGGGACAAGTTCGCCAACGAGAAGGCGCGCCCGGCCGGCTTTGACGACGTGGTCGGCGCCATCGGCAAAGAATACGGGCCCGACGCGGAAGAGGACGCCGAGTCCGACGTCAGCGAGGAATCCGCCCCCATCGTCCAGCTCGCCAACCGCATCATCGAGGACGCCTATTACCTGGGCACGTCCGACATCCACATCGAGCCCTGGGAAAAGGAGATCATCGTGCGTTACCGCGTCGATGGCGTGTGCCAGGAAAAACTCCGCGTACCGCGCAAGGTCGGGCCCGCGCTCGTGGCCCGTCTGAAGATCATGTGCAACCTCGACATCTCCGAGCGTCGTCTGCCGCAGGATGGTCGTATCATTTTTAAACAATACACCAAGAAGGGGATCGACATAGACTTGCGCGTTTCCACCGCGCCGCTGAACCACGGCGAAGGCGTCGTGATGCGTATCCTGGACAAACAGAAATCCACGCTCCCGCTGACCGCGCTGGGCTTTTCCGAGGAAAATCTCGCCAAGTATCGCGAGTGCATCCGCCAGCCCTACGGCATGATCCTGCACTGCGGCCCCACCGGCTCGGGCAAGTCGATGACGCTGTACTCCGCGCTCGGCGAGATCAACGCGCCCGACATCGTCATCCGCACCGCCGAAGACCCCATCGAGTACACCCTGCAAGGCATCAACCAGATGCAGATGCATCGGCAGATCGGGCTCACTTTCGCCTCCGCCCTGCGCTCCTTTTTGCGGCAAGACCCCGACATCATCCTCGTGGGCGAAATCCGCGACAAGGAGACCGCCGGCATCTCGGTCGAGGCCGCGCTGACCGGTCACTTGTTGATCTCGACCCTGCACACCAACGACGCGCCCAGCACCATCGCGCGTCTCACCGACATGGGCATCGAGCCTTTCATGATCAGCTCCTCGCTGCTCTGCGTGTGCGCCCAGCGCCTCATGCGCCGGGTTTGCAAACAGTGCCGGGTGCAATACGAGCCCGCGGGCCGCGAGTCGGACCTTTTGCAGAGTGCGCTCGGTTGGTCGGGACCCATTTACAAGGCCAGCCCCAAGGGTTGCCCGAAGTGCAACTCCACCGGTTACAAGGGCCGTCTCGGCATCCACGAACTGATGGTGGCGAATAACGAACTCATGGAAGGCATCAACAAGGGCCTCGAGTCCTCCGAGTTGAAGCGCATCGCGATGCGCGGCGGTATGAAGACCCTCCACCAAGACAGCCTGCTCAAGGTAAAGGAAGGCCTCACCACGATGGAAGAAGCCGTCTCCACCGTGCCGCCGGATATGACGTAGGCGGGGGCTGGCGTGTTTAAGATTTAAGCCCAGAAACGGCGCTTAAGCCACAGATTTCGCAGATAGGCAACGATACCAAGGTATTACGGATTTTTGCCCCCCACCAGCCGGACGTGAAAGCCAGCCTTGCTGATTATTTTTCAACTGATTTTATCTGATCTATCCGCGTAATCTGCGGTTAAATTCGAATGCGGTTTTTAAGTTAAACCCGAAATCCGGAGTAGGAGCCGATGAGATGGCGCAAGAAGTTGGATCAGATGGTCGTTCGTGAATCCCGAGGTGCACTGAATAGTGCATTGAGCGGGTGAACAAACGAGCAGATGACCAGCAGATTGCGCCAGA
>JBBRHC010000201.1:0-7206 GCA_038223295.1 Opitutales bacterium | reverse complement strand
TAACACCAGGCAACGGCTGACGCCAGACTGTCGTGTTGCTGGCGCAGCACCGATGCCGCGCCCGGGTCGGCCGCCAGCACCGCGTCGATGACACCGGCGCCGCGCCCGCCGCCTCCGCGACGTCCCCCGCACCCGCCTCCTCCCCGGACGCCACCGCGACCGCCCCGGCCATCGAGTTCGAAACCCTGCTCGCCGCCGCCAAAAAGGAAGCCGCCGACAACTACGAGCGCTACGTCCGCTCCGTCGCCGACCTCGACAACTACCGCAAACGCGCCATCCGCGACCGCGATGACGCCGCCCACCGCTCCGCCACCCGCATCCTCGAAGACCTCATCCCCGTCCTCGACAACCTCACCCTCGGCCTCCAGGCCGCCAAAGCCCCCAACGCCGACCTCACCACCCTCGTCGGCGGCGTCGAGATGATCGGCCAGCAGCTCAAATCCGCCCTCGCCGGCCACGGCCTCACCGAGATCTCGCCCCTCGGCAAACCCTTCGACCCGAACCTCCACGAGGCCATCTCCCAGCAGCCCCGCACCGACATCCCCGCCGACCACGTCTGCCTCGTCGTCCGCACCGGCTACACCCTCAACAGCCGCCTCGTCCGCGCCGCCAGCGTCATCGTCTCCACCGGCCGGCCCGAAAAACTCGCCGACCCCGCCGACGGCGTCGTCGTCTGAACTCCCCCGGCCCCCGCCCTCGCGCGCCCCGCCCGCCCTCCGCCGTCCGCCCTCCGCGCCGTCCCTCCTCAACCCACCTGCTCGCCCCGCGCACTCACCCGCGCCCACCCGCCTCCAGCCCGCATCCCGTCCATGGCCGAAGACACTTATTACACCCTTCTTGGCGTCGAAAAAGGCGCCACCGAGGAAGAACTCAAAAAGGCCTACCGCAAGAAGGCCGTCCAATTCCACCCGGACAAAAACCCCGGCAACAAAGAGGCCGAGGAGATGTTTAAAAAAGTCTCCGAAGCCTATGAGGTGCTGAAGGACCCGCAAAAACGCGCCGCCTACGACCAATACGGCCATCGCGCCTTCACCCAGCAGGGCGGGGCCGGCGCTCGCGGTCCCGGCGGCCCCGCCGGCGGCGGCGGTTTCCACGATCCCTTCGACATCTTCCGCGAGGTCTTCGGCCAGCAGGGCGGAGCAGGCGGCGGTGGCGCGGGCGGCGGCATTTTCGACCAGATGTTTGGCGGCGGTGGTGGCGGTGGCGGCTCCGAACGCGACGGCTCCGATCTGCGCTACGACCTCGAAATCTCCCTCGAAGACGCCGCCAAGGGCGTGGAAAAAGAGATCTCGTTCCGCCGCCTGCACGCCTGCGAGCGCTGCGATGGCTCCGGCGCCGAGCCCGGCTCCAAAAAGGTCACCTGCCCCACCTGTCGCGGCGCCGGCCAGATCCGCCGCAGCGGCGGCATCATCACCTTTGCCCAGACCTGCCCCACCTGCAACGGAGCCGGCCAGAAGATCGAGAAACCCTGCACCACCTGTCGCGGCGAAGGTCGCACCCCAAAGCCCGCCAAGGTCAACGTGCGCATCCCCGCCGGCGTCGATACCGGCACCCGCCTGCGCTCCACCGGCAACGGCGAATCCGGCCACTCCGGCGGCCAGCCCGGCGACCTCTACATCGTGCTCAACGTCAAGCAGCACGAGCTCTTCGAGCGCCAGGATGACGACTTGTTTTGCGAAATCCCGATCAAGTTCACCCTCGCCACCCTCGGCGGCACCCTCGAGGTCCCCACCCTCTTCGGCAAAGCCTCCCTCAAGGTCCCGCCCGGCACCCAGAGCGGCACCACCTTCCGCCTGCGCGCCAAGGGCATGCCCTCGCTCCGCCAGCGCGGCGCGCAGGGCGACCAGCTCGTGCGCGTCCACGTCGAGGTGCCCACCACCCTCACCTCCGCCCAGCGCAAGATGCTCGAGGACTTCGCCAAGGAGAGCGGCGACGCCGAGCACCCCACCAGCGAGAGCTGGTTCGCCAAGGCCAAAAAGTTCTTCTGATTCAGGTTTTCCCGAACCCGTGTCGCGCGCGTAACTCTCGCGCGCGCGACACCCCCGGACGAGCGGGTCGCAAGGTCTGATTTTTCGGAATTAGCCACGGAGCCCAGCCGGAGCGCGAACACAGAGGCCACAGAGGGATACAGGCCGGATTACGTCGGCTAGACTGGCTCTGTGTCCTCTGTTCGGAGCTCTGTGTACTCCGTGGCTAAAACCCCTTTGGAACGCCGATAAAAGGCGGATTTTTAACCGTCACCGGATTCTAGTCCTGCGGCTCGGCGCGGTGGGCGTCGGTCGCGAGGGCGGGCGATAGCGCCACGTTCTTTACGCGGATGCCCTCCATCTTCGCGACGATCTGCACGGCGTTTTCGCTCAACACATCGACCAGGGTGTGGCGCTGATGGATATCCATCGCTCCCACCACGGCGGCGGGCAGGCGGGTGACACCGGCGATCTTCCCCACCACGTCGGCCGGGGTCACGAGGTGTTTGCGACCGATGTTGAGATAGACCGTCGTGTAGCCGGGCTCGCGGCCGGTGCGGGTCACGCGGTCGTATTTTTGTTTGATCACTTTGGCCGGGCGTTCGCCTTCATCGGCGGCTTCCTCGCCCCGCGCGCCGGCGACGGCGGGCGCGGTCGACGACTGAAATTTCGCGGCCGGCTTGTGCGCGGCGGCCTTGGGGGCGGCGACCTTGGGCTTGACCGCGGCCGGGGCGGGCACGGGCGGCACCGGTCGGGGCGGGATGGTCTCGTCGTCGTACGGGCGGGAGACTTTGGCCACGGGTAGCGTGTCGGCATCGGCGGCCACCGGGGCATCGCCCGGGGCGGGCGCGCCGGGCTGGCCGCCGGTCAACAGGTGGATGAGCGCGGAGGCGATGTCGGCGCTGCCGTAGCCCTGCTCGAGCAGGCGGTCGATCATGCGGTCCTGCGGGCGGAACTGTTTCGCGTCGAGGGTGGCGCGCAGCTTTTCGAAAAACACGCTCTCTCGCGCCTCCTCGACCTGATCCAGCGAGGGCACGCGCTCGCGGCGCAGCGGCAGGCGCGCGTAGCGGATCATGTTTTGCAGGCCATAGATCTCTCGACCGCTCACGAAGGTGAAGGCCTTGCCGGTGCGCCCGGCGCGGCCGGTCCGGCCGATGCGATGGGTGTAGTCCTCGGAGTCGTTCGGCAGGTCGTAGTTGAACACCACCTCGAGGTCATCGACATCGAGGCCGCGCGCGGCGACGTCGGTGGCGATGAGGAACTCGAAACCGCGGCGGCGGAATTTTTCCATCACCTTGGTGCGGGTCGCCTGGGTGATGTCGCCGTGCAGGCGATCCACCGCATACCCGCGCGAGCCCAGAACCTCCGCAAGCTCGTCGACCATGAGTTTGGTCGCGCAGAATACGATGCCGTAGCGGAAATCGTTGATGTCGATCAGGCGGGTGAGCGCCTCGATCTTCGAGCGGCGGTCCACCTCGAAGTAAACCTGGTCCACCTTGGGCGCGTTATGCGCGAGCGCCTCAATCTTCACCCAAGCGGGGTTGGTGGTGTAGCGCTGGATGAGCTGCTTGATCGGCGGCGGCATCGTGGCGGAGAAAAACAAGGATTGCCGGCCGGTGACGGGCGTGGCCGCGAGGATGCGCTCGATGTCGTCGCGGAAGCCCATGTCCAGCATGCGGTCGGCCTCGTCGAGGATGACGATCTTCAGGTGGTCGAGTTTGATCGTCCCGCGCTCCATGTGGTCCATCACGCGACCGGGCGTGCCGATCACGATCTGGGCGCCGCCCTCAAGCGCGCGGAATTGGCGCTCATAGGACTGACCGCCGAAGATGGGCACCTCGCGCACGCCTTTTTTGTAGAAAGCCAGCTTGGCGATTTCTTCGGCGACTTGCACCGCGAGTTCGCGCGTGGGGCAAAGAATCAGGGCTTGGACCTTTTTCAGCGAGGCGTCGATGCGTTCGACGGCGGGAATGCCAAAGGCGGCGGTCTTGCCCGAACCGGTGGCGGACTGGCCGACCACATCGCGCCCTTCGAGCAGCAGCGGGATGACCGCGGTTTGGATGGGGGAAGCCTCTTCAAAACCCATCTTATCGACGGCTTTGAGGACTTCGGGCGAGAGACCAAGTTCGGTGAACGGACGTTTTTCCATGGGCGCGAGCGTGCCGATGCCGCGCATAAAAGGAAGCGGTTAAAAAAAGCCCTGGAAGTCCGGCCGGCGCGCGGCGCGGCGGCGCTGGTCCGCGAAGGTCTTCAGCGCGTCCCGCAGCTCGGCGCGCGCGCCGGGGCCACGCAGCGCGGCCAGACTGCGCGCCAGGCTGCCGCCTTGATCGGCGAGATCGGCCTCGATGCCCGCCCAATCCGGCGTGCGGGTATAGAAGGGATGCGCATACTGCCGGATCGCCCCGTAGCGCGGTTCCATGGCGACGCCCGCCACGCCGCGCTCCAGCTCGTCGGCCTGTTCGGCGAGCAGCTCGCAGTAGATCTTCAGCTTCTCTTCGCCGAGGTGGTTCAGGTCGCCCTGCTCGCGATGGATAAACTCCAGCTCCAGGCGCAGCAACGTGTGCAAATCGCCCGCGCGATAGGCGGCGGTGAGTTCCTGCATCAGCCGCTCTTTTTCCTGGCGGCGCCCGGGATCCTGTTCGAGATCGGGGTGCAGCACCTTGGCCAACTGCTTGTAAATCGTGGCGACGCCGCGTTTCCGCGCCTCCTCCAGCTCCGCCTCGCGCTTCTGTTTGCGCGCCTGGGAGGCGGTGGGTTTGTGCGGTCTCGAATTCCCCTCGGACCCGAAGGGCGAAGCCCCGGCCCCGCCGTTCTCAAAGGCCTGCCGGGCCATCTCGGCCAAGATCTCCTCGGGGCTCATATCCGGCCGTAGTTTCGAGCGGTCGAAGCCCGCCGGACCATCGTCGTCGTCCACGTCGTCGGCCTCGTCCGGGGGGCCGAAGCCGCCGTGCTTTTCCTCGTCGGCCTTTTCCTCGGCGCGGGCGTCCTCCCGCAGCTCATCGTACAAAGTCCGCAGACCCGCGTCGCCCGAGCCTGTTTCGCGCGGCTGCAAATACTCGAACTGGAGGAGCAACAGGTCGCGCAGCAGCGAACGCTGGCGTTTACCCAGGCCCTTGGGTGCGCGCCAGAGCTTGGCCAACTCAAACGCCAGGTCGCGCCGCAGATCGTGGATGCGCGTCTCCAGCGGATGGATGGTCCGGGCGTATGCGCCCAGCGCGGCGTCCCAGCGCGCCAGGGCGCGGGTGCGCTCGACCCGGAGGTTCTCGATGCGCGCGACCAGTTTGTTGAATTTCTGCTGCGTCTTGCCGAGCGGCGCCGCGCCCACGACGACGATACGGAGGGCGCGCGAGGCGGCGGCGGCGGATATCGAGTCCGGCCCGGGAGGCAGACCATCCAGAGGCAGATCGGTTTGGCGAGGTAAGGCACACATGGCGTAAACCCACTGCTCCCGACGTTTCGCCCCCCGTCAAGGATCCGCTCCACTCTACTTTCTTAATCGAAAACCACCGGGGGAAACCGGTCGGGACAAACAACCACCAAAGGCGCGGCACACCAAAGCCCCGGCTCGTTTTGGTGTCTCGCGAGTCTATTGCTGCCAATTTCCGCAGAAGGTCCGGCTGTGACGCCTATGGTTTCACTTTAACAGCCACCGCGCGCACCGTCGCCGCCACCGGGCCCGCCGTTCCAGCCGTCGCCGCGTCGCCGGGCAAGGCCGCCCGTGGTGGTTTCGGCGTCAACCCGTGAGCTCGATCCGCAGCGACGGGTCATGCTCGTACTCGTCGATCAGCGTGTTGTAGCGCGCGAGCAACTCCGCCACCCGCAGCCGCTGGCCTTGTTTCTGAAACAAGGAGCGCTCGTGCAGATTGGCGGCCAGGAACTGCTCGATATCGATCACGTCCACCCGATCGGCGATGCCGGCGGCGTCGCGGCCCGAAAGAGTGATAATGAGCGGTCGCAGGCCGGCGGCGAGATTGTCGGCGCAGCGGACGAGCAGGACATCGCTCGCGTGAGTGGTGACGTGGATGGCCGCGTCCCCCGGCGTGAAATCGCCCGCCCGCCCCTTCGCCTGATCGGCCTCCGCCACCGCGTGGTGCTTCACCACACCCACGCCGAGGACGAGATCGAGTTTCGCGCCGACGAGATGCTGGAGCGTCCGGGCGGGGGCACGATTCCCGCCCCTGGATTTCGTTTCCGCGAAAAGCGCCCCCCAAGTCGCACGCCACGAGCTGTTATCTGAAATTCGCAGCCTTTGGCCAGACCGCGTCGGCAACGCTCAATACCGCTCCAGGTTTGCAAGATCTACCCTGCCCTCCGCGTCTCGTGATACCCCCAAGAAACCGTCCGCCCAGCGTGCTCACAATTTTTTGGCGTGATAGTATTTACGTTTTTCGCGGATTTCATGATGGATCTGCCCCTTCACCCAAAAGCAGGCCAATAAACGAGTAGCTAAGATAGTTTTTTTGACCCGCCCTCGTAGGATGAATGCAAGTCCAGCGCATCAACCACCTCGATATGCCGCACGCCATTCTCTTATGCGGTCACAAATGCCAACACCGCTTGCTTAAGCTCGCTCAGACCCAGTTGCGCTTGCTCACGATATTTCATCTCGACGAAAACGGATTCGTTTTCCCATCCACGCCAGCTCGATTTGTGGTGTGATAGGCCTCATCTTGCCCCCGCCATCGTTCTGACACCCGCAGCCGGCGGGGGCAAACGGATCGAGCATACACGCGCCGCCCCGCCGCCCGCCGGGCGCGGTCGGGTTTTCCCCTCGCGTTTGCCGGGTGTGGCGCTGGCAATCACGGCCATGCCGTTTGCAAAACTAGGTCTCCATAGCAGTATCGTCCGCGCCATCGTCGCCAAAGGCTACACCACGCCCACACCCATCCAGGAGCAGGCCATTCCGGTCGTGCTGACGGGCCGCGATCTCATCGCCTCCGCCCAGACGGGCACGGGAAAAACCGCCGCTTTCGCCCTGCCCATCCTTAATCGCCTCGGCCCCCACAAGGCCGCCGGCCCCCGCGTGCTCGTGCTCGAGCCCACCCGCGAACTCGCGGCCCAGGTGGACGAATCCTTCGCCGAGTTCGGCCAGTTCACCGACATCAAACGCGCCCTCCTGCACGGCGGCGTCGGTTACGGCAAACAACGGGCCGATGTGCGCGCCGGGGCCGACATCGTCATCGCCACGGTGGGCCGCCTGATGGACTTTCTCCAAGAGCGCGCCCTACGGCTCGACCAC